>JAEEHZ010000157.1 GCA_016281115.1 Clostridiaceae bacterium
AGAGTTTGAGCCGCTCGGTACTGTTTTGGAGAAGATTTACCCACTGGATAGGGGGCATGGGCGTACTTGTGTTTATTATGGCGCTGATGTCCGGCAACGCAGACCGCTCTATACATATATTGCGCGCCGAGATGCCGGGCCCCGTTGTAGGCAAGCTTGTTCCCAAAGCAAGAGACACGGCAAAAATTCTTTATCTCATTTATATAGCGATGACCGGTGCAGAGATAATATTTTTACTCTTAGGCGGTATGCCTGTTTTTGACAGCATAGTTCATTCCTCTGCAACGGCAGGCACAGGCGGTTTCGGAATAAAGGCAGACAGTATAGGCGGCTACAGCGCATATGCGCAGTGGGTAATAGCCGTGTTTATGATATTGTTCGGTGTAAACTTTAATGTTTATTACCTTATGCTTGTAAGAAAAGTAAACTCAATGCTCAAAAGCACCGAGCTTTGGTGCTATTTGTCAATTGTTATTGTAAGCATAAGCCTTGTTACGATGAATGTATATTCTATATATGGGTCTTTTTCCGAGTCGCTCAGGCAATCTACGTTTCAGGTCGCGTCCATTATATCTACGACAGGCTTTGCAACTACCGATTTTAACGCCTGGCCGGGTTTTTCTAAAACAGTACTTTTATTGCTTATGTTTGTTGGAGGATGTGCAGGCTCCACGGCAGGCGGATTGAAAGTATCACGTGCTATGCTTTTGATAAAGACAATACGAAGAGAAATTAAGAAAATGATACATCCAAATATTATAAAAACAGTCAGATTAGAGTATAAGCCTGTTGAAGAAAGCACTTTAAGCGGAGTGACGTCATATTTTGCTATTTATATTCTCTGTATAGCAATCGTTTTCCTCATTCTCAGCTTAGAGCCGCTTGATATGGAAACTAATTTTTCGGCGACGATAGCCTGCTTTAACAATGTCGGACCCGGTTTTGCGGGCGTTGGACCTGCCTCAAATTATGCTGATTACTCAAATCTTTCTAAGGTTGTTTTGTCTTTGGCAATGCTTTTGGGAAGACTGGAGATATTCCCGCTTGTTATTACGCTCAATCCTTTTATATGGAAAAAGAGAGTATAATTGAGAATAAATAATCATATAATGCAAAGACTATTTTCGAATTCAGTTCGGAGGTAGTCTTTTTTATGCAAAAACAGTCATTAAAACAAAGCTTTGTTTCGCCGCCTACGGAGGAGCCTCAGACACAGGAAGAATGTCCGCAGGAAGAATGTATCCCGCAAGACAGTATTGAGAGCAGCGGCAGCATTACCACCATCGGAAAGTATACGATCCACTGTTTGACAATAATAGGGCAGATAGAAGGCCATTTTATTTTGCCTTCACAAAACAAAACCACAAAATATGAACACGTTATACCCCAGCTTGTAGCAGTGGAAGAAAGCCCGAAAATTGACGGTTTGCTGATACTTCTCAACACACAGGGGGGAGATGTAGAAGCAGGGCTTGCAATAGCAGAGCTTGTGTCGGGTATCAAGAAGCCGACAGTGTCTTTGGTGCTTGGCGGCGGTCACTCCATCGGCGTTCCCCTTGCCGTGGCGGCAAAACGGTCGTTTATCGCGAAGTCTGCGTCAATGACAGTACATCCCGTTAGAATGACAGGTCTAACATTAGGTGTTCCGCAGGCGTTTGAGTATTTTCAGCGTATGCAGGAGAGGATTAATAATTTTGTTGCCGATAATTCTAACATAAGCCCCGAGCGGTATAACGAGCTTGCAATGAACACAGGCGAGCTTGTTATGGATGTAGGCACGATACTTGAGGGCAGTGACGCAGTAAAAGAAGGGCTTATCGACGAAGTGGGCGATCTGTCGAACGCGCTTGATTGCCTATATGATATGATAGAAAAGCAGAACAGATCAGATAAAAAGTAAATAAAGCGCTGCCGAATACCAAAAAGCATCGGCAGCGCTTTTATCCCGTCATTTTTGCACGCAACAGCGCAAGTATTTTTTTCTCCCTGCGCGATATTTGCACCTGTGTCATATTAAGTACCTGCGCTGTGCTGCATTGAGTTAAATTTTTGAAAAAACGGAGTTGAATTATTCTTTTATCGTTTTCGCTAAGTTCTTTTATTATTTGTCTCAGAGCTATAATATCTGTCAGTTTGTCCTCGTATCCTTCTGTGGGGATATCCATTTGCGAATCGGCTGAGTCGTCGCTGTCACTTTCAAATATAGTAAGTGACAGCGGCGCCTGCGAAGCCTTGATCGCCTCGGTTATCTTTTCTTTATCTACCGATAGCAGTTTAGAAAGCTCTTCTATTGTGGGGCTGCGTCCCTCCTTTGCGGAAAAATCATTTGCCGTCCTTGATATTTTCATAGAAAGCTCTTTAATTGTTCTTCCCACTTTAACTGTTCCTCCGTCGCGAAACAGCTTTTTAATTTCTCCTAATATCACAGGAACGGCGTAAGTAGAAAACTTTACACCTCTTTCCGTATCAAATTTGTTTGCCGCTTTTGTAAGCCCTAAGCGTCCCGCCTGAAAAAGATCGTCATATTCTATGCCTTTTCCTTTAAATCTGTTGGCGCAGGCATATACGAGCCCTAAATTGTCTGTTATTATGGCGTCATTAGTCATTACAAGCACCGTACCTGATTATGTTCTTCTCCAGTGTGACAGTCGTACCTTTTCCCAAGGCGGATTTTACCGCGAGCTTATCGCAAAAGCTTTGCATAACCGCAAATCCCAGTCCTGCGCGTTCACCTCCTGCCGTTGTAAACATAGGCTCCATAGCCTGTTTGATATTCTCAATTCCGACGCCCTTATCTTTTATTTTATATACAAGCTTTCCGTTATCATATAAATAAGCGTTTATGTATATGATACCTTCCGAAAGCGCATATGCGTGTACTATGCAGTTAGTAACGGCCTCGGAAATTGCCGTTTTTATGTCTGCCATATCGTTTATTGTTGGGTCTGCGAGCATTGCAAAAGCTGCGCAAGCCGTTCTTGCAAAGCCTTCGTTGATGCTTTTTGAAGGAAAGCTGATTTTCATTTCGTTTATTATCTCACTCATTTTGCTACCGCCTTATCGTATTTTATTATTCCCAAAGCTTCAATTCCCGACAGTTTTATCATTCTAAGCAAACTTTGCGGGATATTTACAACTTTAATCTCTGCTTTGATAATTTGCGCCAGTCTGTAACGCCCCATAATTAGACCTACACCCGAGCTGTCCATAAATGTTACTGCAGAAAAATCAAGAATGATGATCTGAGGCTTGTTAAGCTGTATTTCAGCGTCTATTGCTTTGCGGATCGGTGCTGCGCTGTGATGATCGATTTCGCCCTGAAGCTTTGCAGTTAATTTTTGAGATTCATATGTTATATTAACATTCAATTATTTTACATCTCCTTGCTGTTGATAAACTAATAATAGTTTACATAAACGGTAAATCTGATCGAATTTTGGCGCAGGCAAATTATTATTTAAGCTTTTTTTAAGCTTAATATGCAAAAATGTGAATAAAGTTGATTAAAAAATGATTATTTTTCTGTTTTAGAATTATAATTTTATAAAAATATGTATCATTATCGTATAAAATTGTGTTTGGAGTTGGTAGAATTTTGGATAGTGATCCTTTTAATTTAATTAACTTGATTTATTTGATATGTATTATACTTCTTGTGGGTTTGTCCGCGCTGTTTTCTTCTATGGCGACTGCTTTTTCTTCCGTAGCACCCGCAAGGCTCAGAAGCTACGCAGAAGAAGGAGATAAAAGGGCTCCCACAGCGTTAAAGATCTTAGACAGATATCAATATGCCCTTACAACGATACTTATAGGAAACAATATTGTAAACATTGGCTGTTCGTCCATAGGAACATTGCTGTGTGTGCGGATATTCGGCAGCTACGGAGCTGCTATCAGCACGGGAATCATCACTTTGCTCGTGCTTACTTTCGGCGAGGTTTTGCCGAAAAATATGGCGAAAAAGAACAGCGAAGGTCTGTGCCTTGCAACGGCAGGCTTTCTTAACGTTCTGATGGTAATATTTAAGCCTTTTTCCCGGTTCTTTACTTTCCTTAGTTCCGTTGCGCAAAAAATCTCGGGAAGACACAAGCAAAAGCCGACTGTAACTGAAAATGAGCTTAAATACATTATTGAAAGCATTGAAGGCGAGGGCGTTTTGGAAGAACAGGAGAGCGAGCTTGTTCAGTCTGCGCTTGATTTTGACGATACAACGGTAGGCGATATATTAACGCCGAGGGTGGACGTATCTGCGCTTGATGTAGACGCCCCGTTTGAGGTAAACAAACAAATAATTATAGAAGACCGTTTTTCAAGATTTCCTGTTTATAAAGATTCAATTGACAATATTATAGGAATACTTCACTCCAGAGATTATCTTGAAGAAATAATTAAAGGCTCACAGCCTGATATCCAAAAGCTTGTTACGCCTGCGTGCTTCGTGTACAAAACGAAAAAACTGAGCTATGTATTGGCAGAGTTTAAGCGCAACCGTTTGCATATCGCAATTGTTGTAGACGAATACGGGGGTACCCTGGGTATTGTTACAATGGAAGACCTTTTAGAGGAGCTTGTGGGCGAAATATGGGACGAGGACGAGATAGAGGAGAGCAAGATAACAAAGCTCAACGATTCACTGTATCGTCTTGACGGAGATGTGTATATCGACGAATTTGCCGAACTCTTTGATCTAAGTCCAAAGCTTTTTGAAGAAACCGAAAGTAATACCATCGGCGGTTGGGTGTATGAGAATATAGGCTCTATTCCCGAAAAAGGAAGCACTTTTACATTTAACAATATAAAAATCACGGTTGAACGTGTGCAGGAGAAAAGAATAGAGTATGTATTGGCGGAAAAACTGCCCGCGGAAGAGTAATTTTATATATGATTGATTACAGATATGATAAACAACATAATACGATAATTGTCAGCGACAGGGATTTTGATTTGACGCAGACATTTGAGTGCGGACAGTGTTTTCGCTGGAATAAGAACCCCGACTGCTCTTATACGGGGATCGCATTTGGTAAAAGGCTTACACTTAAACATATTGACGACAAGGT
Source organism: Clostridiaceae bacterium (assembly GCA_016281115.1). Lineage (GTDB taxonomy): Bacteria > Bacillota > Clostridia > Oscillospirales > Acutalibacteraceae > JAEEHZ01. The sequence goes on from JAEEHZ010000157.1 coordinate 5,061, forward strand.
CTTTTTGTATAATACCAGTGAAGAAGATTTTAATTACTATTGGAGAAATTATTTTGATCTGTCACTGAATTACGGCAGTGTAAAAAAAGCGTTGAGTGATCTGCATCCCGTTATGAAAAAAATGTGCGATTATGCGCCCGGTATAAGAATCTTAAATCAAGAGCCTTTTGAGGCGCTTATATCGTTTATTATAAGCCAGAATAATAATATCCCCAGAATAAAGGGTATTATTGACAGGCTGTGCGCTAATTTCGGTGAATATAAAGAGGGGACAGGCTTTGCTTTTCCCACACCGCAAAGGCTTGCAATGCTTGAAGAGGACGACCTGGCGCCGATAAGAAGCGGCTTCAGGGCAAAATATATATGCGACGCCGCAAATAAAACAGCAAACGGCGAAATTGACCTTGAACAAATATCAAAAATGCCGATAGAAGAGGCGCGCGAAAAGCTGATGACAATAAAGGGTGTTGGACCAAAGGTTGCTGAATGTGTTTTGCTTTACGGTATGCACAGACTAGAGTGTTTCCCTTTGGATGTGTGGATGAAAAGAGCGATGAAGGTTTATTTTCCCGATAAAACGCCCGGATTTTTCGGAAATTACGCAGGGATAGCTCAGCAGTATATTTTTCATTACAGCAGGTTTAACCTGAAAGAGGAATAACACATTTTTCTTTTGCCCGTTATCGTTATTTAAATACTTTACAAAAGCCTTGTATTGTGATAAAATACATATGATTAAATTAATAAATTGGAGTGATATCTATGAAGAAGGTTGTAACGTTAATTTTAGCCGCAATGATCATTGCTTTGGGCACGGCATCTTCTTTTGCGCTTGACCCCATAGTAAGCCCTGTGGCTCCCGTTTACAGCGATACCGACACAGAACCCAAATCACCCTATGCCCCTAAAACAGGCAACACAGCTGCAGAGGCAGCACTGCTTTGTGCAGGTGTGGGCGCGCTTGCATTTGCCGGCATAAGCGTAAGCAAAAAAATAAGCGAATAACCGATTGTAAGACAGGAAACGGCGCGCAAAGCGCCGCAGGCGATCATAATGAATATGAGAATCAAAAGAATATTGGCGGCTTGTTTGATTATTACAAGCTGTGTAAGTTTTTGCGGCTGTAAATCAAGTTCTTCGGTGGATTTTGTAAGTGATGTAAATACTGTATCTCTGCAAACTTTGACCGACGGCTCTTCCGACAGCGACACCGGAGCAGATGTTAAGGTGGAAAACCCGATAGATTTTAAAGATCTGCAGTCTAAAAACAGCGACTTATATGCTTGGATATATATTCCCAATACATCTGTGGATTATCCCATAGCACAAAGTGGGAAAGGTGAAGACGATGCTTTTTATCTGCATCACGGTGTGGACAAAGGCTATTACTTTGCCGGTACTATATATTCCGAAAAGAAAAACAGCAAAGACTTTACCGACAGAAATACCCTGCTCTACGGTCATAATATGCTTGACGGCTCAATGTTTACCACGCTTCACAAATTTGAGGACGAAAGCTTTTTTGAGAACAATCAGTATATATACATATATACCCCCGGTCATATTTTGACGTATAAAATATGCGCCGCTTATGAATATGACGACAGGCATATACTTAACTCTTTTGATTTTTCGGATGATAAGGTATGGGCAGATTATGTTAAGTGGGTCAATAAGCCTGAATCACCGTATACCTGCAATTACCGCGACGCAGGCCTTACCACGGACGACACTATAATAACCCTGAGCACCTGCACAAATTACCGCTCAAGCGACAGATATCTTGTTCAGGCCAAGCTGGAAAGCGACAAGCCTACACTTTGATCTTTAAGTGTTTTTTGAAAGAATGTGATAAAAATGGGGAATACAAGTAAGAAGAAAGCAAACAAAACAAACGCGAGAATTTCCATAATTGCTTCTTGCGTATTAATTGCCTGCTGTGTCGGATTTTTCGGCTATAACGCATGGAAGGGCAAGCAAACAAGGGATATTATAGACGGTGCCAAAAACAGTTCAACTGTTTCGCTTGACGTAGAATCAGACGAATCTTCCGATGCAAGAGACACAAACGTTATTGTTGCAAGCCCGATAGATTTTGAAAGCCTGCAGGCAACCAACGAAGACTTGTACGCCTGGATATATATTCCCAATACGTCGGTAGATTATCCCGTAGCCCAAAGCGGCGAAAATGAAGACAATTCATTCTATCTTCATCACGGAATAGATAAGGGATATTATTTTGCCGGTACTGTTTACACCGAAAAAGAAAACAGCAGGCTGTTTACAGACAGAAATACAGTATTGTACGGCCATAATATGCTTGACGGCTCTATGTTTACCACAATACACAAGTTTGAAAACAAAGAGTTTTTTGACGATAATGAGTATATCTATATATACACTCCGGGTCATGTGTTGACTTATAGGATTTTTGCAGCTTACGAGACCGACGACAGACATATACTTCGCTCATACAATTTTGACGACGATTCGGTGTGGGCTGATTATGTTGCGCAGGTATCTGCTCCCGAGTCGGCATATGTCAGCAATTATCGCGATGTTGATCTTACAACTAACGATACAATAATAACGCTCAGTACCTGTACGGATTACCGACCGAGCAACAGATTTTTGGTTCAGGCAAAACTTGAAAAAGACAACCCTACAACATAATCTTCAGTGCTTCTTGGAGTATATTGTTAAATTATGAACAGTTTAAGCAAAAAAGATTTAGACAAGATCATAAACAAAGCAACGACACCCGCGCCGTTTGATAACGGTTCGGGTGCAGCCGATTTTGGGACAGATACCAATGGTTATACAGATAACGGTGATGCCCGGAACGATGTAAACGATTATCAGGATTTTATATTTGCATCGCACAGACATCACTCTCACCACAGCAAGCACACCACAACACACAAAACAAAAAAAGACAATAAAATATCTGAAAACTCACATAGGGCAAGACACAGCTACGAACCCGGCAATAATGACTACGACGATTATATTTATTATTCTAAGCGTGATGATATTCCGGAAAAAAGCCACTTTGTCGGCTTTTCTCACAATAAGCATAATGCTTATGATTACAACAGAAATCCCAAAGTTAAAAGTAAAAGGAGCTTACCTTTCAGAATATTAAAAGGGTTGGGAATCGCAGTTTTATCTCTTGCGGTCATTATTATCGCAGCGTTTTTGTTTATGAGATATGTCGGCAAAGAAACGATGCTTAAGCAAAATGATGTTATTTCTGCACCGGAGGGTGTTATTTCCGAAAATAACGGGCATATTATCAAATATAACGGTCACACCTACAAATTTAACGAAAATGTAACTTCGCTTCTGTTTATCGGTGTAGATAAAACGTCATTCGGCGTTATTAACGATGTTGTGGGAACCGGCGGACAGGCAGACGCTATTTATCTATTTGCTGTCGATTTGACAGATGGAAATATCACGACCTTTGCAATACCCCGTGAAACCATGGCAGACATTCAGGTTTACTCAGGCGACGGTGTGTTTTTAGGTATAGAAGAGCAGCAAATATGCTTGGCATATGCTTACGGCGACGGAAAAATACAGAGCAGCGAGCGTTTGATTGACTCGGTAGAAAGAATGTTCTACGGCGTTAATATACAGTCTTATATAACAATGGATCTGCTTGGAATCAACGCAATAAACGATTCCATAGGGGGCGTTGACGTTGTGCTTGAAAGCGATATGAATTTAAACGGTACTCATTACAGCGCAGGTCAAACAGTGCATTTGTACGGCGGTATGGCAGAACCTTATGTACGCTCAAGAAGCGTAACAGAGGTAGAAGCAAACTTAAACCGTATGCAGCGCCAAAAGAATTATCTTAATTCTTTTATCGGAAAAGCAGTACAAATGACAAAAGAAGATATTTCCACTCCGCTTACAATATATAATGAAGCAAGCGAATATACGATTACCACAATTGATCCTGCTTCCGTAACGTTTCTGGCCACAGAATTTTTGGGCAAGAATATAACCGCACCAAATATAATGCGTGTGCCGGGTGAAGTTACCATGGGTGAGGAATATGCTGAGTTTTATATAGACAAAAATCAGTTTTATGAAATGTTTTTAGATGTGTATTATAACAGGATAGACTAAATTAGTTTAATGGCAAATCATTATCTTGACATATATACGGTTTGCGTGTAAAATAACATTATAACAACAAGAAAAAGAAAGGATATTAAGCTTTATGATGAACGATATGGAGATGGATTTTGTAAGCCTTTTAGATGATGACGGAAAGGAATATCAATTTGAGATTCTTGATATCATTGAAGAAAACGACAGAAAATTTTACGCTTTAAGTCCTGTTGCAGACGATGAAAACCAAATTATTGAAGACAGCGGCGACTATTACATTATGGAAGAAATAATAGAAGATGACGATGATGCCCCCGTTCTCGTTGACCTTGAGGATGAAAAACTTTTAGATCATCTTGCAGAAATATTTGAGGCACATTTTGACGAAATGTTTGAATATGCCGAGGACGAACAAGACGAGTAATAACCAAGGCTTTTTTCTGCCCGTCTCGCTTATTGCATTAATATAACCCTACAACAATTATATAGGGAGCCGGACTCCTGAAGTCGTGTGCAGACCTCCCGATTAACATCGGAGGCAGGGAGCCTGAGACCTAAGGGAGGCACCCACCTGTCGTATCAGTAGGCAGGTTGTACAGAATGCGTTACGGTCGGGCGGAATAAATAAATAAAGCTCGCCCGGGATATGTTGTTCCGGGCTTTTATTAAAATAAAGGAGAGATTTTTATTATGTACATATTCAAAAAAATTATTGCTTCGGCATTGGCATTGACTGTTGCGGCAAGCTGCGCTGCATCTGCTTTTGCGTTGGAGCAGAGCAAAAACGTAGAGAAATACGGGATTTACGGTTCGGTAAAGCTTAACGCTAAAGAAGAATCATCGTATATTGAAATAAGCGATGACTGCGAAATAACAATTTCTCAGGACGGTCATACTCAAGACGCGACCAAATTCCACACAACGTATGATTATTATCTCTTTAGAGGTGATTATACAAATAAGCATAAGCTTGTAATCTCGGAAGAAACAACGAGAGATATAAACATTATTTTGGACGGATATAAATTCATTTCCGATTCCGCAGAGCCAATGTGGCAGTTTAACGGCAAAGGTATCGTAAATATTTATCTTATAAACGGCACCGAGAATACTCTTACTTCAAATTCATCCGCAGCCTGCGATATGATAAAGACAGCAGACGGATGTACACTTAACATATTTACATTCACCGATAACATAACCGTTCCCAACGATACCGACACAAGCTTGCCTTATATTAACACGATCAATGACTTTGGTAACGGTGAAAAAGCCATATTTAAGCTTACTTCAAACGCCGATACTTTTTCGGCAGAGGAGGAAGCTCCAAGCATTATAAGAGCCGACAAAATTAATTTTACCGGTAACTTTGAAATGGATCTTAACTCAAAGAATACCGCCGCATTAAATGCAAAGATAGTTAATGTTTATAACGACCCTGTTATAAAGATTAATTCCGATGTTAACAGAAAACTTGTTGTACATAACTTCAGACAGTCCGGCGGCGAAGTTTTGTTTGAAGGTGAGAACAGCGGAACTCTTATGTATTTAGATGGCGAATGGAGCAATTTTATGCTCACGCGCGGTAAATTCGAAGGAAAAACCGATGGTTACGTTGTTGAAGGCGATGTTGTAAACCAATTTTCAATAACCGGCGGCAGCGTTCGTATGGAATCGACCTCTAAGGCAATTGTTTACGCAAGACGTAAATTACAGGATTTCTATATCGAAAACGGAAACGTTTCAATGATCACGACCGCCCCTGCGGCAGTTGAGTGTCAAAAGCCGTATTTTATTCCGTTTAGTAACGGCAAGGCTGTTATAATCAACGGCGGTAACGTTCATATTGTAGCAGCTCAGTGCGCTTTTGCTTCTACCGTTAAGGAGAACGGATCTGTTACTTACGAAAAGATGGATGTATATAATCTTTTCGGAGATTTGGTTTATCAGCACCGTATAGACTTTGAGAATGATAAAGGTGTTTCATTTATAGGCGAAAACGTAAAAGAAACTGATTTGGGTTATGTTTTGTATAACGACAGACTTATGACAAGCGGCTCAAAACTTGATCTTGACCACGACTATGTTGACAACGGCATTTATATGTGGCTTAATGAGCCGAAGGAAAATGAAAACGGTTGTCTTGTTTTCGCCGGGGAAGACACATCTTACACATTTAAACATGTGGGTTCATTGGCTGATTATATGGCAGATATCGACACTGTACCCGCAGTTATGAAATATGACAATTCAAGCCTGTACGTTATATTTGACAGAAACGGCGGTTTGGGCGGAGTTGACTCTATAACACAAATTTCCGACAACAAGCTCCCCAAAAGGTTGAAGTTGTTACAAGTCAAATCGACGACGAATTTGTAGGCTATTTTATCGGCGATACAAAGTATTATGACGAAAACGGTAATCTTATTGTTGATGATAATATGACACACGGAATCATCTTGAAAGCACGCTGGAAATCAGAGTTTGAAATAGAGAAATATGTTGTTCATACAACATTTGTGCTCAACGGCGGAGAGTGTGCGTTCCATAATCAATATTTGTATAAAGATTTCTTCGGTGATATTACATATACGGTGGATTATGTTCTTCCGTCACCCACTAAGGGAGATAAGAAATTCCTGGGCTGGAGCCTTAATGCCGATGGTAGCGGAGAACTGTATACAGGAAAATCTGAAGCTCTTATGAACAGCGAAGTATTCAAAAAAGCGGTCGAGGATGGCAGCGATCTTACACTTTATGCTATATGGGAAGGCGAAACATATACTTCTTTAATGTATGGCGACGCCAACTGTGACGGAGAAATCACTATGGAAGATGTAACCTCAATTCAAAAGGTTATAACTTTACTTACAACTTCAGAAAAACTCGGTGAAAATTCCGCCGAAAACTCTGACGTTAATCACGACGGCAAAATAACGATGGAGGATGTAGTTTTGCTTCAAAAATACATAGCAAAGCTTGTTGATTCTCTCGATAAATAATTGAATTTTAATAACGGAAAGGACTGATTGTTATGTGCAAAAAAATTATTTCGGTCGCTGCAGCATGTGCGGTGATTTTGTCACTGGCATCTTGTAACGTTAATATGAAAGATTATTCTTCAAATCCCGATACCGAAGTTGCAGGGTCTTTGACAGTTTCAGATTCATCAAATACATCGGACGACGAAAAAGTAATCGGCTACGATATTTACCGTCCCGGTCAGGAAAGCTCTTCTGCAGATTCAGACAGTTCTTCCGCCTCGTCATCAAAAGACACGGACGCTTCTTCATCTAAGACTTCGGCTTCATCTGCCGCTCAGTCAGGCAATACTTCTTCAAAATCCACATCATCGGATAAGACATCTTCAAAATCGACCTCATCTGAAAAAACATCATCGGATAAGACATCAGCTGAGGTATCTTCAGAAGACAATACATCATCATATTATGATGATTGGGAAGATGACAATGTTATATATTTCTCCGAACTTTTGGGAGGATAATCTGTAAGATTAACGGTGATTGAGATTTATGAGTATTTACAGGATCGCAGACTTGTATATTGATATTGAGCCTCATTATGAATACACTTACCGTCAGCTTTTGCCTTATACGGCAGATACGCAAAGTGCAAAAGCTGACATAACCGTGAGGCTTACAAAGCAGCTCTTGCTTGATGAATCGAAATATGCCCCCGGGCTTGCCGAACCGTATTATGAAAGCATCGCTATTTACAGACAAATCTGTCTCAGTGTTTTAAAAAGCTTTAACGGTTTGTTTTTCCATTGTTCTGCGCTTGCCGTTAATAATGAAGCGTATATTTTTACGGCGCAAAGCGGAACGGGAAAATCTACGCACGCCCGTATGTGGCGTGAGGCGTTTGGCGACGATGTTGTTATGATAAATGACGACAAGCCAATAATAAGGCTAATTGACGGCGTATTCTACGTTTACGGAACTCCCTGGGACGGCAAACATTCGCTAAGCTCAAATATAAAGGTACCTCTTAAAGCAATATGTTTTTTAAAACGCGGAGAGCAAAACGAGATCACACAGGTGAACGGCACAGATTGGCTGTCTTTTGTGCTTAATCAAACAATTGTACCTAAAGATACTCAAAGTATGAATAACCTTCTTGATATGTTTGAAAAAATGCTGACAGAGGTAAAAACATACGAATTGCACTGTAATATATCTCATGAAGCTGCTAAAATCGCATATGAATTTATGAAATGACAACCGAAGGGACAGATAACAATGATCAAATCCAAGGAAGGCTTGCTAGTAAGAAAATTCGGCGAAAAATATATCATCGTGGCTATTGATGATATGGCTGATGAAATGCATAGCCTTATAACACTTAATGAAACCGGGCTTTTTCTTTGGAAGATGATAGAAAAAGGTACGGAAACAGACGAAATGCTCGGCTCAATGCTTGAGACTTATGACGTAGACAGAGAAACAGCCGAAAATGATATAAAGGCATTCGTTGAAAAGGCGGCGCAGGCAGGGCTTCTTACTGATGCATAATATAAGTATTAAAGAATACCTTTTAACTAACGGCGAATACTATACAACGCCCCACGGAGACAGTATGTGGCCGCTTCTTCATAATAAAAAGGACGCTATCCGTGTTGTGAGCGTAAACGGGCGTTTAAAAAAACACGATGTTGCGCTTTATATACGCCCAAACGGTCAATATGTTTTGCACCGTGTTATGAAGGTATGCCCCGACAGCTATGTAATGTGCGGTGACAGCCAGTTCAAGCTCGAGCCCGGCGTAAAGGACGAACAGGTAATAGGCAGGCTAGACGGCTTTTACAGGGGAGAGAAGTATCATACCGTAAGAGATTTAAGCTATAAGCTTTATGTTGCGGTGTGGTGCGTTTCACCGAAGATCAGAAGATTTCTTATGAAAATAGTAGGATATCTTGAAAACAAAAAGCTCAAAAAGCAAAAAGGACAAAAAAATGAAAAAATGTGATTATTGCGGCAAAGAAATATCTAATTTTGAGATGTATTGCTGCGATATGTGCGAGCAAAAAGCATTAAAGTATTATAAAAACGAAAAAAAATACAGAAATGTGTTTGGTTTTTTTGATGTTATTTGCATTGTTTCCATTCTGATCTTCTGCTTTACAGCTCTTCTGTTTTCTGCAAAAGTTGCGCTTACAGGCTCAGGTGTTTCACTTGTTGTATTAGGCCTTGCGGTGGCTGTGTTCCCAATGCCAACGCTTAATCAAATAAGCCGTTTTAAAATTAAAAAGGCAGTTTTTACCACAAGATTATGCGGATTAATTTTGATCGCTTTGGGATGCGTTTTATTTGTTTTAGGCATTATTTAATTACTATGTATAAAAAACCTTCTTTTTGTCAATGATAAAGTTGAAACCAAAAAGGAGGTTTTATTTTATGTTAGACAAAATAGCGCTTACATTATTAATCATCGGCGGAATCAACTGGGGTTCTGTGGGAATATTCCAGTTTGACCTTGTTGCATGGATATTCGGCGGTCAAACAGGTATTGTAAGCAGAATTATTTACACTCTTGTAGGCTTATCTGCTATCTGGTGTATTTCTTTGTTATTCAGAGAAAACAATGACGATGTAGAAAGACTTGAATCCAACAGAGCGATGTAATATTTATAGCTTGGCAGCCCGAATCACTGCTGAAATTGCAGATTTGGGCTGCTTTGTTACATAAAAAATTCCCACACCGAAATGAGGTGTGGGAAAATTAATAATTATTTCATATAAAATCAGTTTTAATTATTTTTCGTCCTTGAGCTGCAGGAATTTATATACAAGCGCAGCCAAAACGCCGCCGATAAGCGGAGCAACTATAAATACCCAAACAGATCCGAGAGCATCGCCGCCAACAAACAGAGCAGGACCAAAGCTTCTTGCAGGGTTTACTGATGTGCCTGTAAAGTAAATACCGAGTATATGAACAAGTGTGAGCGAAAGACCTATAACGAGTCCGCAAACAGCGTTGTTTTCAATTTTAGAGGTCACGCCCAAGATAGCAATAACAAAAACGAATGTCAGTATTATTTCAATACCGATAGAGGCCAATACTCTGCCCTGATACAGTCCGTTTGCGCCGAGACCGGATTCTTTTCCGATAAATGCCATCAATGCTGCTGCACCGGCAATAGCTCCTGCAAATTGAGCAACAACATAGCCGCAAAAATCTTTAATGTTCATTTTTCCGCTAACCAGCATAGCTATGGAAACAGCCGGGTTAATGTGGCATCCCGAAATATTACCTATGGAATACGCCATTGCTACAATAACCAGACCAAAGGCAAGCGCCGTGAGAAGATACCCCGGCAAGTTCTCTGTCGAGCATTTTACTACTGCTGCGGTTCCACACGCAAAGAATACCAATACACATGTGCCGATAAACTCTGCAACGTACTTTTTGAGCGAATTCATATAAAATCCTCCTAAAATTTATTAAGCAATACTAAATAATTTGTATCACTTGTCACATTATAGCAAACAAAATATGATAAAACAAGAGAATATTATACATTTTAATTAAATTGTAATTATTTGTAAGCCTTGTTAATTATTTCCAGGGCAAGTTTTTTAATTGCTTCTCTGTTGCTTTGTTCAAGGTCAAGCACAATTGCGTTTTTTGTATTTCTTATCTCGTCCAGAAACGGTGTGTGCTTATCTCTTATTGCCGCTATTACGTTATAATCACCGCGCAAAACCGAAAAAACCTTTGCCTTAAATAGCTTGGCTTGCTCCTCCATTATCCCGAGTTCATCCATAACAACGGTGCTTTTTTCAGGTATGTTTTTAAGGGTGTATACACCGTAAGTATCAAATATCTCAGGGCGTTTCTCGGGCATCATATTTTTGCAGCTGCCTATTCTGTTAGCTTCGGAAAAGCTTATAGGTCTGTTTGCAGCGTGGATATATACGGGAGGTATTTTTGTATAGCCTTCATATTTCTTTGTGAAAAAGCCGTAGATCTCGCAATCAAGCTTTTTTATAAGCAAATTTATAAGGGTGGTTTTTCCGGCACCGCTGTGTCCTGATATAATTAACTTCATAATCAATTCACACTGAACAGCAGATCACCGTATGTGGGATACGGCCAACATTTTGAAGATGTGATCTCTTCGAGAGAATCACAGCTTATTCTTATTTTTTCCATCAGCGGCAGCAAATTATCCTTGCAATGCATGGCAAGATTTAGTTTGTTCTCATTGTAATTCATATTTTTCAGCAATTCGTCAAGCTTTGCACAGTCTTTGTACGCAGTTGTGCTGAGCATATCAATAGCTTTCACTGTTTCTTTTTCAAATATACATTCAGCGTCTTTTGATAAACTGCGCTTTTGTAATATACTGTCGCACAGATCTCTGCTGTAAAGAGAAACTGCGGGCAAAATATCTCTTTTTACCATCTCAAGAAGTGTCTGGGCTTCAATACAAATAACTTTTGTGTAATTTTCAAGAAGGATCTCATAACGCGAGTGAACTTCTGCATCGGTATAGACCTTATGCCTGTTGAAAAGCTCAAGGTTTTTCTTGTCTATGTAATGGGAAAGAGCTTCCGGCGTGGTCCTGTAATTTGATAAACCGCGACGCTCAGCTTCTTTTACCCATTCATCATCGTATCCGTTGCCGTCGAATATTATTCGCTTGTGGCTTTTTATGGTATCTTTTATAATCTGCTCACAGGCTTCGTTGAAATTGTCAGCTTTTTCAAGAGTATCCGCAAATTTACGAAGTTCTTCCGCTACTGCAGTATTTATCATAATGTTTGTACAAGCTATTGAATCCGACGAGCCAAGCATACGGAATTCAAACTTATTACCCGTAAAAGCGAATGGGGAAGTGCGGTTGCGGTCGGTCGTATCTTTGAAAAACCGCGGCAAAACGTGAACGCCGATTTTTATATGTTCCTTTTTCCTTATATCAAACGCTGTTCCTTCTTCAATGGCGTTTAAAATTCCGCTTAATTCTTCGCCCAAAAACATAGAAACAACGGCAGGCGGCGCTTCATTTGCGCCCAATCTTCTGTCGTTTCCTGCACTTGCAACAGATATTCTTAAAAGATCCTGATAATCGTCTACCGCAGCAATAACGGCGCACAAAAACAGTAAAAACTGAGCGTTTTCATGGGGAGTATCTCCGGGCTCAAAAAGATTGACGCCTGTGTTTGTAGATATAGACCAGTTGTTATGTTTGCCGCTGCCGTTTACGCAGTCGAACGGTTTTTCGTGCAAAAGGCAGGCAAGACCATGCTTTTGAGCCACTTTTTTCATAAGCTCCATAGTAAGCTGATTGTGGTCTGATGATATATTTGTTGTTGTATAGATAGGGGCAAGCTCGTGCTGGGCCGGAGCTACTTCATTATGCTTTGTTTTAGCGTAAACACCAAGCTTCCAAAGTTCCTCGTCAAGCTCCTTCATAAATGCTGTCACTCGGGGCTTTATGCTCCCGAAATAATGGTCTTCCAGCTCCTGTCCTTTAGGCGGCTTTGCGCCTATTAGAGTTCTGCCGGTAAACAGCAAATCTTTGCGTTTATTGTATAATTCTCTGTCTATCAAGAAATATTCCTGCTCAGGACCCACAGTGGTTTTAACACTTGTAACATCGCTGTTGCCGAACAGCTTTAAAACACGCATTGCCTGTGTGTTGATAGCCTCCATAGAGCGCAAAAGCGGAGTCTTTTTGTCGAGAACTTCTCCGCTGTAAGAGCAGAAAGCGGTAGGAATGTAAAGGGTAGAGTCCTTTATAAAAGCGTATGAAGTCGGGTCCCATGCAGTATAACCGCGTGCCTCAAAAGTTGCTCTGAGTCCTCCCGACGGAAAGCTTGACGCGTCAGGCTCGCCCTGAACAAGCTCTTTACCTGAAAACTCCATAATGGCAGAACCGCCGCCTGCAGGTGAGATAAAGCTGTCATGCTTTTCCGCAGTTATGCCTGTCATTGGCTGAAACCAGTGTGTGAAATGTGTGGCGCCATTTTCAATAGCCCAATCTTTCATTGTGTTGGCTACTACGTTTGCGGTTGACAGATCCATTCTTTTGCCGTCAAGTATGGTTTTTTTCATGGCTTTGTATACGTCACGGGGCAAACGCTGCTGCATTACCTTTTCGTTAAAGACCATACTGCCGAAAATATCCGGAACATTGTTCATAGTTATTTCAACTCCTGATGAATATAAATTCACTTATAATATAACAAATGAATTATAGATAAATTTTAGCTCTTTGTCAATAAAATGAGAATATTTATGATATTTATATTAAAAGATAAATCAGTGACAAAATCAATCCCGGATTTGAATTCTCCTGTGATAGCAGAATTATTAAAAGAATTATCAAGCTGCGCTCTTTATCTTTCATGATCATATCCATAAGATTAAGCGATCCGTGTTTAACAACGGTGTTTTCCTGATTTTTGGGTTTAGTTATCCCTTGGGTGATAACATTTGATTCTTTTTGCTGTTTTGCGTCATTTTTATTATTTTGTGATTGATTTTGGGCTGCTTTTTTCCCGTTCTCGCGCATTTTGTAAACACGGTTCTGCGCTTCTCTTTGCAAAAAATCATATTCACCCTTGTTATACATATCGGGCATATTGTCACCGCCTAATTATTACCGAATATTTGCCCCAACAGAGGGACAAGCTTCATCAATTGCTGGATTTTTAACGCTTCATCAAGCTTTATTTGTCTCTCAGACGAAAGCAAAGGCCTGAGGTTTTTTAAGAACATTGTAGTGTTGTCTTCTTCTTTTATTTGTTTTAAAAGAGGCATGATCTTCATTGCCATTGAGAGCATTTCCGCACCGTCGGGCATACCCGGAAAACCGGATATGCCCTCATCATCGCTTTCATGCTCGTTTTGCTCATTGCCGAACATTCCTGCCAAGCCTTTTATTTGTTCCATTGCCTCGGGATCACTTAAGATTTCCGATATTTTTTTTGAAATATCTTCCATAACGATTTTCCTTTAATTTTTATTCTTTTTACCGCTTAACTGCCTTATTAAATTTTGTGCCTCGGGGGATGAAAGTATTTTTTTTGCATAGTCCTTATCGCTCAAGGCTTTGTTGAGCATTTCTTTTTGCTCGGGTGACATTTCGTTTACCGCCTTGTCGAGGCTTTTCCGCCCATTGCCTTTGAGAGCTTATCGGGTGAAATGTTAAGCTGTTTTGAGGCCTTTCCTATAAGATCGTTGTTATTCATACTGTTCATAAAACTACCTCCGTTAACTGTTTATTTTAATAATATGCTTTTGGGCATTTTGTTATTACACGTGATATATGCTAATGGGCATAAAAAAGCAGAATAAATCTCTTTATTCCGCATTTTTTCGTAATTATCCTTCTTTTAGTACCTGAGAAAGCACATTTCCCAGAAGCTTACCCGTGTATTTGGCTTCTTCTATGGTATTTGCGTGTGTTCCTACCTCTATCAACAGAGAGCCTGAGTTTGCGTTCATGTTGTATGTAAAATCTCCGAAATACAAAGGTCTTGTCATACCGGGATACAATGTTTCCGCTTTATTTTGTATTTTTAAAGCTAATTTTAAGTTTTCCTGCCAGAAAGGAAAGTTATTTACTCCTTCGCTGTCACATCCGCTCATGATCATTATTTGCGCGGCTTTTTTGCCGTTTACCGTAAAGGTGGGTTTTATTATTGCGTCGTCGTTTGCTACAAGTGCGTCTCTGTGTATATCGAGAACAACGCAAATTGACGGATATTCTTCAAGGTATTTTTGTATTGTCTCCATACTTCTTTCGTATGACCCGTTATAGCCGGGAGAGTCATGGTGGGTCGGATCGTGAATTGCTCCTATACCGCACAGGGTAAGTTCATCTGCTATTGCTTTTCCTACTGCGGTAACATTTTTTGTGTCATCGTTTGAACGGGCTGTGTAGCTTTCATAATAAAACCCTGCGTCGGTGTCCATATACGCTTCGCTTGTGTGCGTATGTACAATAAGCACCTGGGGAGAATAGTCATACGATGCTGTAAAGTCTAACTTTGCATTCAAAAGCTCGGAAATGTTTATATCTGTGCTTGAAGTGTTTTTAACATAAAAATTATCAAATTTTGTTCCTGCTGCAGTATATTTGCTTTCAATTATCTCAAATGAGCGTTCATTTTTATATACTGTTTCAGAATCGGATTCATTGTCTGTTGTGACATAGATTATCCGTTCCGATTCATTGCCGTTTGTAATTTTATTCTGTGAATTTTCTTTAGGCGTGTTAAGCTTCCCGTCGGTAAATACAAATTGACAGGCTTTTTCGGTAATGGCTTTTTCATTTTTAAGGCAAGCGTTTCCGAGGGATATAACGGTCGCCGATATGCTGAAAACAAGAAGCAGAGAGAGCATTATTTTTCTTGTTGCTTTTAATAAACTCAAATTAGATCATCCCTCTTTCTTTGATAATTCCTTAGGCTAAATTATATGATAGTTTTTCTATGATTATGAATTTACCGTTAGGGTTATCAACTCTTCTCGCGTAAGGTCTCTTTGAAGCGCACAGTTGATCGCAAGTGAAACAAGCCTTGAACAACGGCTTATCAGCAGATCTATATCCTTTGGTGTTACTACCATATGCGATGCTTTGGGCGAAATAATATCATTTATTCTTGAGGCTGAGGTTTTATCAAACGGTTCTATAATATCGGCGGCAAGCGTTACCGCGTCAACCACTGTGGGAACGCCTATGCTTATTACGGGAATACCCATTGTTTCTTTGCTTATCGGCGTTCTGTGATTTCCTACGCCTGTACCTGGTGCAATTCCAGCATCGGAAATCTGGATTGTACTGCCGAGCCTTGAGAGCTTTCTTGACGCCAAAGCGTCTACGGCTATTAACGCCGTGGGATTTATTTTTTTGATTATTGAGAGTATAAGCTCGCTTGTTTCCACTCCCGTTTGTCCCAGAACCCCGGGGGCTATTGCCGCAACAGAGCGTAAGTTATCAAGTCCGATTTGTGCGGCGATCTCGTGCGTTATATGTCTTGTCGCCAATATACCTTCAATTGTTTTGGGACCCAGCGCGTCTGCCGTAATATTCTCGTTTCCTATTCCTGCCACAAGCACACAGCCGTCCTCGGGCAACAGATTTGATATTTCGTCAGATATTGCATATATCTTGTCATCGGCGTTTGTTATGTCATCGTCTATGCTGTTCATCTCTATTGTTATATAAGTGCCTTTTGATTTGCCGAGCGACAGTTCATCTCTTTTGGAAATAACCTTTTGCCTTGTTATCTTTATGCCGTTTACAGTTTCCGATTCCGTAAATATTTCTGATTTATTTGAAGATTCTTTGTTTAGCTCCTGAGCTTCAAGAGCAAGGTCGGTTCTAATTTCCGTAATTGCCACATCCCTTATATAAACTATGTGCATACGCAAATTTATTATTACCTAATTTCTAAAAAAGTATTTACATAATATTATTTTATGATAAAATTTAATAGACAGTTGTTAGATCATCATGTCATTATAAATTCAGTTGGTGATAAAAGATGAAAAAGATATTAAAATCAAAGGTTATCTGCATTATACTTACTTTGTGCGTTGTTTTTCAGGGCGCTGCGATCTACGCTTTTGCAGAAGATGGCACCGATTTTCCCGCACAATACAAAACTCCTTTGCTTACAAGTGTAAAAAACCAGGGTATGCAGGGACTATGTTGGGCTTTTTCCGCAACGGGAACGCTTGAGGCATATTTGCTCAACCACAATATGGGAGAACACGATTTTTCCGAGGAACATATGAACTGGTGGGCAACCGACGATGGCACGGGCGCAGGCTGGGCAGGCAGAAAAAGCGGTGAAGGCGGATGGGCAGAAATGCCTATGGGATATTTGATCTCATGGAACGGTCCCGTAAACGAAAGCGATATACCGTATCAAAACGGATTTGGCAGCAGACCTTCAAATTTAAATGATTATGCCCCAAGCTACGGCGTAACGGGAATAAAGATAATCCCAAATGATATAAGCGTTATAAAAAAGGCTATTATGGAGTATTCCGCCGTAAGCACGAACTATAACTCTTATTCAAAATACTATAACGCAAATAAGACAGCTTACTATTCTCCCAAAATCGACGACCCTCAGGACGGACACGCTATTTGTGTTGTAGGATGGGATGACAATTATCAAAAAGAATATTTCGGAAGCTATTCGTCAGGTCAATACGCCCAGCCGAAAAACAACGGTGCGTGGCTTTGCAAAAACAGTTGGGGAGTAGATTCCGGATACAGCGGATATTTATGGATATCTTACGAGGACGCCTACATATTCAACGAAGAATTCGGCACAACATTTGCAGTTACAGACGTACAGAAAATAGATACCGAAACATCTCTTTATCAAGTGGAAAAATACGGAGCCACATATAAATACCCCGTAAAAGAAGATCATGGATATACTTTGCAGGAGGCTACATTTGCCGATGTGTTTACTTTTGACAGCGACCACGACCTGATAGATAAAGTTATATTTTACTCTGACAGCGTAGGCAGTGATTACAAAATCTATTATATTCCGTTTGACACAAGCGGAGAAATTACAATGAACAAAATGATGTGGACTCAGCTTTCTCAGGGAAGAGTAAGGTATACGGGATATATTTGCGATGATATAAAAGATTATCATATTAATTCGCAAAAAGGTGCCATAGGCATTTATATGAAGGCGCAAAGCGGAAAAACAGTTACAATTGGCGTAGACGAATGGATGACGCAGGCATCAACGGATAAAATGTATTTTAATCCTAATGCACAGCGCGGCGTAAGTTACGTAATAGGCAACGGGGAGAAAAATGACATACTTGATCTGTATAAAAGAAACGGTGACGATATAGGCGGAATGATCTCAATAAAGCTTGTAGCCAAAAAAGATCACACACCGCACACAGACAGTGATAGAATAAGCGATACCGATTCTGCGTCTGACTCGGATATAACTATACTTACCGATACCGAAACTTTTATAACCGATATTGATTCGAATACCGATTTAATCACCGATACCGAAAATGAAA
>JAEEHZ010000158.1 GCA_016281115.1 Clostridiaceae bacterium
AACGTGCCTGAATTTATAAAAGAGTTTTCCTCAGTCAAGGAAATGCTTCGGCTGAAGGATATAGGAATGAATTGCGGCTGTGAATACACCAATTTTAAGACATACAGAGGCATTAAGCCTTATTACCGATATGAACACAGTGTTTGCACGGCTTTGATCACTTACAAATTTTCAAATAGTATAGTCCAATCCCTATCGGCACTGTTCCATGACATTGCAACTCCGGCTTTTGCCCATTCAATAGACTTTCTGCACGGTGACTACCTGAATCAGGAATCGACCGAAAAGCATACCGAAGATATAATACGCAATTCAGCTGAAATTTGTGATTTGCTGCAAAAATACGAAATATCGGTTGACGACATCAAAGATTATCACAGATACCCCATTGCCGACAATGACACACCGCGCTTATCCGCAGACAGATTAGAGTACACTATCGGTAATCTTGAAAACTATAAGTTTACCGAATTGTATAAGCTACGAGAATACTATAATGATTTAGTCGTTGCAAAAAATGAATACGACGAATCTGAAATATCGTTTCAAAGTATTGAAATCGCATCCGAATTTGCCAAAGACGCCCTTAAATGCTCATATTTGTATGAATGTGACGAAGATCGCTACGCAATGCAGACTTTGTCGGAAATCATAAATTTCGCAATAAAGGCAAAAGTAATTTCAGAAAATGATCTTTATACAACCGAGTCTAATGTAATTGCAAAATTGAACGGTAACACAAAAACAGCAGAAATGTGGAAAAGTTACTGCAATCTGAGCAAGCTGATTTTAGACGAGAGTGTACCCTTATTTAAAAGACGTGTTGTAAACGCAAAGAAACGTTATATAATCCCGTTTGTACGGGGCAAAGGACGTTTAACGGATCTTGACGAAGAATTTAAGAATATGATCAGCAAATTTTTAAGTGTAAAGCACGATAATTGGCTGTATGCCGAATAGTATGATTCAAATTTTCGCATGCGATATTTCCTATTTGAGTCTGTATTAAAAAAAGTGTAATTTTGGCTCTATTATTTAACAAAATTACTTGAAATTAGCTTTGAAAGGTACTATAATAACCGGGTTGATTACCGGATTGAATATTTATATGAAAGGAGTATCGGTTTTGGACAGCATTATTGAAAGGATAATTTCGGCTGACGAGCAAGCCAGACAGATCTTCAGTGAAGCAAAGCATACAAAGGATATTGCCGATTCAACATTAAAAGACGGCGAAAACAGAATAATTGAAGAATATAAACGACAATCCGACGATGAACTGAAAGAATACCGTATTTTGCAGGAAAAAACAGCTTTAAGCGCTAAAAAAACGGTCGAAGCTGATTTTGAAAGCGCAATGCTTAGTCTTGACAATGCCGAAAAGGAGTACTTTTCCCGATGGGTTTCGGTGATCACCGAAAGCATTATTTCCAAGCTGTCGAACGACTGAATGAATTTTGTATATGATTCATATAAATCACGCTTCAAACGCCGTTTCGGCAAAAGCGAGAACGCTTTTCGGCAGACGTCTTTCAGATAAAGATTATGCATATCTTTGCGAATGTAAAAGTGTGTCGGAAATAGCCGCTTATCTGAAAGCCGGAACTCATTACGGAAAATATTTACCGTCTTTTCATAATATTCAGATACACCGCGGTATGCTGGAGACGCTTGTGAGAAAATCGTTTTACGAAGAATGCAGTGCGCTGTGCAAATATGAAATAACGGTAGGCGACTTCTTTTACAGATATATTATAGATGTGCTTGAGATAAACGATGTCCTGAAGTTCCTCACATTGCTCTCGGCGGGAAAAAACGGGGATTTTGAATATATCACGCCCGTTTATATTGACAGGCACTCTAACATGGATCTGGACGCGCTTAAAAACGTTTCGACGTATGATCAGCTTTTAAAGGCTGCTTATGATACTCCGTATTACGATATATTTATGAATCACCCTCCAAAAGACGGCGTTTATGATCTTGCGTTAATAGAATGTGAGCTGAACAATTCTTTATATGACAGTGTGATCGCCACGATCAACAGACACACCCACGGCGAAGAAAAGAAACAGCTTAACCGCCTGTTTGGCAATATGTTGAGCGCAAAGAATTTAGATGTTATTTACAGACTGAAAAAATACTACAAAATGCCCGAGCAAAACATATACAGGCTTATGCTCAAACACTCATCAATGTCAAAAAAACAGCTTGACGCTTTAATAAACGCTGACAGCGAGCTTGATTTTTACAATATATTGAATATGACTTCTCTGGGAAGAAATCTGCGCGCGATAATGTCTGACAATTCGCTCACAGACTCTATGATGGTGTTCAAAGAATCCATGTCGCTCATAAGGCGCAGCAGTTATCCGTCGGTCGTTTTGGCGGCCTATTTATTTTTGTCGGAAATTGAAATTACGAATGTTTTTAATATTATAGAAGGGGTAAGATACAACGCTTCCCCCGATATTATAAAAGAAATGCTTATCAAATAGTCTGAAAGGAGGTAAGCCGGAATTGTCAGTAGAAAAAGTAAGCTTTATCACTGTGAGCGGACCGCGGCAAAGGCTTGACGACGCCGCAAAGATATGTGCCCGGTCAAGCGTATTTCACAGTGAAAACGCACAACATTTTTACAGCGAGATACGCAACGCGGAGCAGATCAGTCCACAAAGCGCTTTAAGCGAACAATATGACCGATTTGCCGAGTTTTGCGATATGCACAACATATCTCTCGGAGATATGCAGGGCAATGATAACGAAACGGAAGATTTGGAATATGTAAACGCATTCGTCCATAAGTATATTGATGATTTGTCGTTGTTATATGAAAGAAAACGGGCTACCGAAGAAAACATAGCCGCTTTCAAAGATAATTTTGAAGTGGTTGAAGGCTTCTGCAAAGCCGATATTGATTTTGACCGTTTGTCAAAATGCAGTTTTATCAAAACAGGCTTTGGTATGCTGCCCGACGAAAGCACAAAACTGATAAACGGTGACAACAGCGCGGAATACATTTTTATTCCTGTTTTTGAAAAAGAGGATTACTGCTGCGGAATGTTCGCGGCACCTCAGGAGCTTGCGGACGAAGCGGAAAGGTCGCTTGCAAAGCTTGGGTTTATCCATATTGATTCTTCGATCATAACACAGTATAAATTTGACCCTGACAGGCTCTCTCAGCTTGTTAAAGAGCTTGAGTCGATAAA
>JAEEHZ010000159.1 GCA_016281115.1 Clostridiaceae bacterium
ATCCGAAGACCCGCAAAACGACCGTAATATGCATTATCTCGGCAGAGAATATATGTTCAAAGGCAGATGGAACGATGCGATAAAAACTCTTGAGAGGCATCTGCAAATGAAAAGTGCCGTCTGGCGTGACGAAAGGTGCGCCTCTATGCGTTTCATTGCCCGGAGCAAAGAAAAGCTCGGCAATGTATCGGAAGCTAAAATATGGCTGTATAAAGCCATAGCTGAGGCTTCGCATTTAAGAGAACCTTATATTGACCTGGCATATCTTATGTACAGATTAAGCGATTGGTACGGAGTGATTTACTTCGCAGAGGAGGCTCTTAAAATTAAAGAACGCCCTACTTCTTATATTTGTGAGGCGGCAGCGTGGGGCAGCGACCCTTACGATATGCTTTCAATAGCTTATTACCATACCGGTGATTATAAAAAGGCACTTGAAATGTGCAAAAACGCATTGTTAATGTCACCTGAAAATGAGCGAATAAAGAATAATCTTCAACTTTTTGAGACAAAGGCAAATTGAAGTTTGTGAATTTTGTGAAATTTTAAATCGGTTATTTATTACTAAATCAATTAATTTGATGAAAATGGCTAAAATGACCTTTCGTTTATTGACAATAAAGTACGCGTATGTTAGAATGTGAAAAAAATAAGAATGGGGAGTTTGAGATGTTTTTTAAAAAGCTGTTTTCAATTGCGCTGTGCGCAGTATTAGCTTTAAGTACCGTTGCTGTATGCGCGGTAGGCGCAAATGCGTTAACACCCACCTATAATTGTTCCGCAAGTTATAAAACAAGTCATTATTATCAGGATCTTTTAAAAGTTAAGCTGACAGGCAACTGTGCCGACGATATTGTTAATGTTGCAAAATCTCAGGTCGGCTATCACGAGGGCGACGGAAATACAGACCTCGACGGCTCAGGCGTCAGAATAGACCTTATTGAGGGCGGCAACTTTACCGAATACGGATATTTCTTCAGCAAAGGTAAATCCGGCTACGGCTCCTGGTGCGCTTACTTTGTAAACTGGTGCGCGAGACAGGCGGGAATTTCGGCTAATATACTTTACGATAAAGACGGTTATGTAAAAAACATTCTCCGTCACTACAAAAACGGCATAAACGGCACTTGGTATAAAGGACCCTATTACGGCGGAAAATATGTTCCCCAAAAGGGCGATATAGCAATAATTGATTTTGATCACGACTACAACGGCGGCGACCATATCTGCATAGTTGCCAGAGACTCAAAAGATTTAAGCTATATAGAGACCATCGGCGGAAATGAATTTGACTCTGTTTGTGAAGGAACCTTCACTGCTGATATTGAAGGTCAAAGAAACACAGATACAATAGTAGGATTTTTCCACCCCGATTATTACAAGAACAGCTATGTTGACGATCCAACACATCCCGATAATTACGATGCCCCCACAACTACCTTAAAGACAGGTTCAAAGGGCAGCGGCGTTAAATTTGTTCAGGCTGTTTTATTCAGACTCGGATATTTGACAAAGAAGACCGACATAGACGGAGTTTACGGTGCAGGCACGGCTACTGCCGTAACCAGATATCAAACTGCCAAAAAAATAAGCGCAGACGGTATTGTAGGACCTGCTACCCTTAAAAAACTTTGCGATGATTGGGATAGGCTCTATGCAGAAATGGAGAAAAACGGCAAAAAAGCCGAATTGCCCGTAATGGTTGAGTCCGAGTTTACACACAGCTTCGTGGGTGATGTAAACTGCGATGATGAAATAAACCTTATGGATGTTACCGAGCTTCAGAAAGTTTTGGCAAAGCTTACAAACGAGGATTCTTTCGGTCCTGTTTCACAATTAGACGCCAACTGTGACGATGATATTACTATGGAAGATGTTGTAATTCTTCAGAAACACATTGCAGGTCTTATCAGTATACTTTGATGTGGATTGATAAGAGAAAAATCTATTTAAGACCGGCGGTTATTTAAGCTTTAAAACGGGAGGTTGCGGAAAATTTTCGCAGCCTCCGTTGTGTGTACAATATTGTTTTTGCCGTTTTTAAATGTAAAAATCAATATAAATCGGAAAAAAATATCATTTTACCGTTGACTAATCAATTAAATTACTGTATAATAACCCAACAAGGTTTTTGTATTCCGAAAGGGGGCATATCAAATGCTTAGAACGTATCAGCCAAAAAAGCTCCACAGAAAGAAAGAGCATGGTTTTAGAAAAAGAATGGCAGACAGAAACGGTCGCAAGGTGCTTGCTCGTCGCAGAGCAAAAGGCAGAAAACGTTTGTCTTACTAAAATTTAGACCACTTGTGTGGTCTTAAATTTTATATTGAGAAATAACCGCTTTTTTGATGGATTTTGTCGAATAACAAACGAAAAGGAATGAAAAGCTGCACCGCACGGTTGAATGTCGTTTAATTGTATACGGTGCCGCTGTTTTTATGAAAAGATTAACCGTAAAGAGCAGCCGCAGGTTTAAGGCTGTGTATAAAAGAGGAAGATCCTTTGTTTCGGGAGAGCTTGTAACGTATGTGCTTAAAAACGGCATAAATAAAAACAGATACGGCATAACCGCTGCAAAAAAAATAGGAAACGCCGTAATGCGCAACCGTGCAAGAAGAATAATAAGAGCGGCTTATTTTGAAATATACAATGATCCGAACTTGAAAAAGGGTTATGATTTTATATTTATTGCCCGCAGTAAAACGCCGTATTTAAAAAGCACCGATATTTACCCGAAGATGCGCGAGCATCTTGAAAAAGCGGGAGTTATTAAAGAAAACGTATGAAAAAGGTACTTATTAAATTAATAAGATTTTATCAGAGAAAGATTTCTCCGCTGAAAAAGCACCCCACCTGTAAATACATGCCAACATGCAGTTGCTACGCCGTGCAGGCAATAAGCGAGCGTGGCGCGTTTGTCGGGTCTGCTTTGGCTGCGTGGAGGATACTTAGGTGCAATCCGTTTTCTAAAGGCGGTTACGACCCCGTTCCGCCGAAAAAGATCAAAATCAATAAAACTTAAATTTTGAAGGGACAAGCCTCTTATGGTAATTTTTCAATACATAGGCAGTATATTCGGCTATGTGCTGTGGTTTTTGTTTGAGCTGCTTAAAAACTACGGCCTTGCTATCATAATTTTTACGGTAATAATCAGAATAGTAATGTTTCCCATGTCTGTTAAGCAGCAAAAAACAATGGCGATAAATTCGCGTATATCCGTAAAACAACAGGAAATCAGAAAAAAATACGCAGGCGACCAGCAAAAGATGAACGAAGAAATTCAGAAGCTTTATGACAAAGAGGGCATAAGCCCCTCCGGCGGCTGTTTGACTTCGCTTTTGCCTTTGTTTATGATGATGGGCGTTTTCTACTCGGTAATATATCCGCTTAACAACACCCTGCATATAGCTACACAAACGGTGCAGAACGCTATCGCAAAGGTTGCAACTTTGCCCGGTATGGGCATTTCTTCGTCCGCGATAACAAGATATGAGCAAATTTCTTTCTTAACGAATTTTAAAAATTTGCAACAAACGTTCCCCGGAGATTTGCAGGCTTTTCTCGGCTTTTCGGGTGAAGAATACGCAAAAATAAAAAGCTTCGGCGGCGGATTTAATTTTGGCTTGAATCTGCTCGAAACACCGAGCAATTTCGGTATATTCAATATTTACTTTTTGATACCCGTTTTGTGTTTTGTTACATCGGTGGGCTCCACTCTCGTAACAATGAGAATAAGCAAAAGCGGGCAAACACAACAGGGCTGTATGAAGCTTATGTTTATAGGTCTGCCGTTATTCACGGCTTGGCTTGCATACAGTGTTCCGGCGGCGGTAGGATTTTATTGGATTTGCTCCACAGTTATAAGCTTTTTGCTTACTTTGGTACTCAACAAGTTTTATAACGCCGGAATGATGACAGCGCAGCAAGAGGCTCAAAGAGTTGCCTTACTGGAAATACAGGAAAAAAACGTACACAGAAATTAATTTAACACGGAGGTGCACAGCTTTGATAAGAGAAGCTATAGGCGTAGCAGAAACGATCGAATTGGCAAAGGCGGAGGCTTGCAAAGCACTGGGAGTAGACGAATCTCAGGCAGAGTACGAGGTATTGCAGCTTCCCGAGAAGAAGGTATTGGGTTTATTCGGAGGAAAAGAAGCGAAAGTTAAGGCGATTTTTAAAGAAACCCCATTGCAGGCGGCACAGGAATATCTTGAAAATTTGATAAAGGCTATGGGAATTGAGGGCGCCGAGGTAAATATGGAGTGCGGCGAGGATAACGTAAGCTTTGTTGTGTCTGGAGATGACGCGTCTGCATTGATAGGCAGAAGAGGAGAGACACTTGATGCATTGCAATATTTGGTGAGCCTTGTGGCAAACCACAACGACGGCGAATATTACCGTGTATCAATCGACATTGGCGGTTATAGAGAAAAAAGAAGAGAAACGCTTGTTGCGCTCGGCAAAAAGCACGCGATTTTAGCGGCGAAAAAAGGCTACCGCCATTCATTTGAGCCGATGAACCCGTATGAGAGAAGAATAATCCACACTGCGGTGCAGGAAGTTGAGGGAGCAACATCTTGGTCTGAGGGAGAGAACTTCAGAAGACACGTTGTAATAGGTCCCGACCAAAACTCCCGTAGAAACTTTGGAAGAAAAGGTCACAGAAACGACAGGGGAAACCAAAGAAGAAACACCTCTTTCCACAGTGAGCCCGCCGAAAAGCGCGAGCCTAAGGCAGTGGACGATCTGTCTGAAAAGGGCGTTTCGCTTTACGGAAAAGTTGAATTCTGATATTGAAAAAACCGCGTCTTGCCTTTGCAGGGCGCGGTTGATAATTGTTTTAAGGAGTTGATGATATGTTACAACCAAGAGTATTGGTGGTCACTCCTTTGCTGACACAGCGTTAGATGAAATAGTAGCCTCCCTTTACACAAGGGAGCGTGCATATGCTTTGTAACCCTTCTTTCACTTAAGAGGCAAAATGCAGAAAAAACATAGCCTAAAATGAACATTATGTGAAATTAACGCTGTGATATTTGTAGAAAAAGTAAAATTATTATCAAAAAGCAGGTCAAAAAACATTAATAAACCATAAATTTAAGCGCCTTGTGTAAAAATTATACAAACACAGGGCGTTTTTTGTTTTACGTAAAAGAGCCGTGTGGAAAAAATTCATTGACAACACAGGAGAATAGTAGTAAAATACATATGTAATGAGTATAAGTAGCTCTGTAAGTGTATATGTAAGGGTTTACACAAGGAAGGCGTTCCGTATCCCACATTGTACATCAAAAATTATCAGCCTTATGTAAGGAGGAGATATTATGAAAAATATCAGAAAGGTGTTATCACTATTATTAACCGCGGCGATGCTTTGCGCCACAGCGCTAAGTTGCCCTGTAACCGCAGTGGCGGCGGATTACGGCTCCACGGTTACGCAGATTACTGCTATACATAGTGAAACTACCGTTACCACGCTGCAGCCGGAGTCCGCGCAGGGCGAATACGGCATTAAGGCAGAGGGCGGCGGCCTCCTTATAGTCACAGATGACGATGGCACTTATAACGGTGATTTGACTGTAATAGGCGATAACGAGAAAGCCCCGCTTGATTTAAGCGACGCAAAGGGCATTAAAAAGTCTGACATACAGCAAAAGGCACAGGATACCACTGCGCCAAAGAATATTATTGCCAAAAACGACGCTCAAACCGCCACAAATGACGGTAGCTTGAGCGGCACGAAAACAGGCGAGCAGGCGCCGAGGGGAGCATCTCTCACAATTATCGGAGATAATTACGGCACAGATACAGACTTAGTATATACATTAAATGGCGCCTATGATATATTTGAGTTCTCGAAGACAACTCGTAATCATACTGTAACTTTTAATGCGAATCACGCTAATACGCCTCAAAATTTTACGATACGCATAAGACGCGCAAGCGGTGTGGGCGCAAGTGAAAATCTATACTATAGTTTGTATTTTGATGTTGGTTCGGGAAAAACATTGACTGTTATTTTTGATCAGGGTATGTCGTTTCTGTCTCGAACTACCAACAGCACTGCTACTGTGCCATATAGCAGAGATACGGTGACGTCTGCCGGTGCGGGAACACTGAACTTAAACTTTAGCCCTACCGACACAGACCGTGTAACTTTTACGAATCAGAGAACACAAGGCGGTATGTTCGCGTTTACCAACAACAATACAAACACAACCAATATGTCAGGTTCGGGATACGTTAAGTTTACATCTTCAAACGCTACGTCAATGTTTGTAAATAATGGTTCACTTACCGTAAAAGATACTTTAAAATTGAGCTCCGAAAGCACAAATAACGGATCAGGTATTTTTGTTAATTCCTATAGAACGCTGAACATTGATGGTACAAATAATGTAGATTACCAAAAGCACTTTAAAGGCGGCGGCAATTACGGAGGAATTGAGGGCGGTTCCGGTGCTACTATTAACATCAAGAAAGGTTATGTTGTAGCAGACGGCGCCGGTTCTGCATCCGGTATAGGTGGCAGAATCAGTGGCGCGAACCCTTCAATTAATATCGGAGCAACATCTGCGACGGGTACGGCTGATCTCTATTTAAAATCAACGGGCGGTTCAAGCGGCGGCCCCGGTATCGGCGCACCCAATAATAGCACCGAAAACACCGGTAGTATTAACATACTTGGCGGAGGTATGGAAATTGACGCAAGAGCCGGTGCAAACGCCCCTGCAATAGGCAATGCGGGCTCAAACGGATATCAAAATATTATTATAAATAACCAAACGGACTCAAGAACAACAATTGCTGCATATGCAAGTCATACTGATAAAGACACCTCTTACAACGGTGGTTCCGCGATAGGTACAGGACCCAACGCTGTCAATTCCACCCTTAAAAAAATAGAGATAAAGGGTAAATTGACCGTAAACGCATATTCTAACAGTGCGTCACCGACGATAGGTTACTATCATCCTTCTTATAATTCTCCCGAAATAACAATAGGCGCTTTGGGTTCATATGTTCCTGAGGTACACGCTTATAACAGAAATACTACCTGCGCAATTGCAATAGGCGTTTATACTACGGATTATTGGAATTATGGTGAGGACGCTTCTACCGCGTGCAGCGTAAATATAAGCGCCGGCACGGTAACCACAACCGGTTGTATTGGTTCTTACAACGGAAAAATGAACAGTATTAACATATCGGGCGGTACCGTTACAGTTACAGCTACAACACGTGACGGTATAGGCGGAGCTGTTAGAGGCACAGGTGCGTATACAAAGAGTATCAATATAAGCGGAGGTACTGTAACTGTCACAGGAGCCGGATACGGTGCCGGCATGATGTCACGGGAAATAAACATAACAGGCGGCACCGTAACCGCTACGGGCGGTCCAAACGGCGGTCCCGGTATTATTCCGGGCAGTAGCGGTGTGCTTACGATAAATGCGCCTATGACAAGCGTTATAACCGCGAACGGCGGCGGTACAGGCAACTATCTTGGCGCGGGTATAGGTACTTATGATTCCGGAGCGGGATTTGCTTATGATTTTACCGTTAATATTGTAAACGGCAGAGTTATTGCCAACGGTGCAAACGGCGGTCCCGGAATAGGTTCTACATATAATAACGATTATTGGCATATTTACGTAAATATTTACGGCGGCGCGGTTTTTGCCAGAGGCAGTACATACGGTGCAGCTAACGGTGCTCCGGGAATCGGTGCAGCGAATGTAGACGATAATAACTTACATTTATTAATTACGAATCCAAGCGAATATTCCGGTGGAGTTGGCACAGCCCCCTCGTTGCCTCCGTATGTCAGCGCCGAAGGCGGATACCATGCACCCGGTTTTGGCGTTGGTGCTGCTTGTAGTGCATATTCCTGCGATGTAACAATAAAAGACGGCGTAGTAGATGTACGTGGTGGTACCGGAGCTCCTGCCATAGGTTTGGGAACTTATAGCACACTTGCCTCCGGTTCCGTAAAGATATACGGCGGTAATGTAAAAGCCACTGCAGGTTCAGGGAAAGATTATCTTATAGGCGGTGGAACGAATCCACAGAACGCCGTAAACCAATATGGTGAGGCAGTTTACCCCTGTAAGGTTCATTATATCCATGATTCTTCGAACGTACGATTAGACGGCGCCCAAATAAGCAATGATTTTAAATATTCATTAAATAGTTTTTCTTCTCCCGCCACAAAATATTACGGAAACAGCGCATATGCAAACGCAAGCCCCGGTTCGGGATATCGCCCATATACGTGGTATTATTATGAATCAAACAGTTCAACTAAACTTGTTCCCGACGAAAGTGTTCCCGGAACTGTCAGTGATATAAGCGCACTTTATTGCTGGTTGCCTCAACCAACGGGCTTGAGCGACAGACCTACTGTTTCTGTATCAGGGCTTTGTCATACGCTTACAACAAGCAGTTTCACTGCAAATTGCAACAGTTCCACAATGAACACCTTTGAATACATTATAAAGGTAAATGCCAATATGGCAGGCGGTACTGTAAGGCAAGCCGGTCAAGGTATGAGCGCTGTAAGCGTA
The DNA here is from genome assembly GCA_016281115.1 of Clostridiaceae bacterium. Lineage (GTDB taxonomy): Bacteria > Bacillota > Clostridia > Oscillospirales > Acutalibacteraceae > JAEEHZ01. The sequence continues at coordinate 8,568 of JAEEHZ010000159.1, forward strand.
AGTACAACAGCCGTATATTTGGAGCCTAATGCATCAACAACACCA
>JAEEHZ010000160.1 GCA_016281115.1 Clostridiaceae bacterium
ATGTTATAATCAATAAACAAAACCTCCTTAATTAACCGTATTCAAAAGTGATGTTATATCCCGCCGGCAGAAGCCCCAAAAGCTGATTTTCTATTATTTTGCAGCTGCTTTCGGGATAGTATCCGTATATAGATAATTCTAAACAGCCGGGACCTTGCGAGCCGTAATATGCCGAAACATTCATCACATTAAGTATTTCATTCAATGCCGCGCGGTTTAAACACTTGTGGAAAAGCTTATATCTGTTTTTCAAATGATTTTTTCTTTCTACAAGTGTAAGATCACTTCTTGTTCCGCCCGTAAGCTGTTCCCTGAGCGATATGTTATCCTCAGAAGCATCGGTGATGAACGTATCTGAGTATATTTGCTCCAAATATGCCCTCAGACTGTTAATTTCGATGGATACAGCGTACATTTCGGCGTAAAGATCGGAAAAATCATCACTGTTTGAGATTCCAAGTGTTCCTATGCTTTCAAGCATTCTTTCTCCGTATATGTTCAATTAATCCACTCCTATCCTATAGTTGAGCCGATCATCAACGTGCCTTTAACACCAAGCTGGTGTGCTAAAATGTTCGGAATAATACAGTTTTGATCAAGGTTTAATTTCTCATATCCTTCAACCTTTGATAATACATCATTAATTGTGTAAACAGTAATTTTTTCCCCGACGCTTAGATTATTAAAGTATTCATTTAAAGCGGCAAAACAATCTTCCTCCACACGGGTATACTTGTAACCCGGCTTTGCCTCAATGGTCAAGCTGAGATCTACTCTTATCTCATAAGCAGGGTATACTGTTACCCGAACACCGATTTGTCCGCCGCTGTTTATAAGGTCCTGGACCTGCGACGCCGTAGCTTGGGAAACGGAGCTTCCTCTCGTTCCGAGATACATATTAACCACTGTTCCGTAATTGTCATCAAAAACAAAGCCTGCGGAACGAACCCCGTCTACTGTCATTGCAAGCCCGCGGTAGTAACTCATATTTGCACCGTTTGGAGGAAATTTTACGATATCTGCTATCCTTTTTCTGAAAGAATCATCGTCCTCTGCATCTGAGCCGCCGGCTATCGGAGCAGCGTTTATAACGCCTAATACATTTGAAATTATTACACCGGGATGGGTTATTGTATGCTTGCCTAAAATGTGGACCTCTTTCTCGCCGCAATTATATGCCGCGCCGCTTTCCGTCGCGGTTATATTGACCGTAACGCCAAGATCACCTGCACTTATTACAGCGTCTGCTTCCGTAAAGTAAGAATATCCATCGTTGTTTTTCACCTCGGTGTGTCTCGGAATAACAAAATCGCTTTGAAGCGTCTCCGATAAATAAAACCACACTTCACCGTCCGCCGTAGACGGTGCCTGACGGCTGATCCCGTAAAGCTCTCCGTGTTTGTCGAGGCTCTCGCCTTCTGCAGTGGAAACAAGCATTTGTTTTTTCAACCACTCGGCATAAAGCATACAATCAAATATTTCCGCTGCCGCAGTTTGAAGCCTCATGCCGCAATCCGAGACATCCGAGGGCGTATATCCCGCTTTAAACAAAAAATTGTTTTTCATTCGCTGCAATATTGTTTCGTAACTATCCATTAAAACCTATTACCTCCGTTTCGTATGTTTTTCCCATATACTCAAACTGCACCTTCAATTCAAGCGAAGACGATGTCACATTACTCAAGATACACTGTTTATATTTTATATCCTTTATACCTATGACAGCTTCTTTTACTGCCATTTCGCACTGCTCATATATATTGTCGCTGCCGTAATCAAGGCTGCCCATATAACTGCCTAAGCTTTTGTTATACGCATACGCACCTTTTGAGATCATTACTGCATTGTAAACAGCCTTTCTCAGCTTATCGGGATAATTATCCGTGCAGATCATAGCAAGCCTCCTTTTCGGGTAAATATATTTTGTCTCCTTTTTTCAAAACAAAAGACTTTATATTGCCTGTATTTAGCATAGTAACCTCTTCTAAATCAAGATTTAGCCTGTTGCACAGTGAAAACAGCGTTTCCTGTTCTTCAATCATGTAACCTCTGCACGCACGCTCGGGCAAGGTGCTTTCCGAGCTCAGTTTTATACTGTAACTTATAAGGGACGGTATGTCGGAAACGGAAAAGGTGAGCTCGGTTATTTCGGCATTTAAGACGCCGAATTCCGGCATTGAAACGGTAACGTTTCTTTTCTCAGAAAAATACTTGTTAAGTTTTTCATAATACATCTGTCTGCTGCCGCCGGTAAGATCTCCGCTTACCTCAATCGTTATTGACTGCCTGTCAGCGTATGAAATCCTTTTTGAAGTAATGCTTTCGGGGTTAAACGGCAAAGACGTATTACCCAGTTTGAAAATATACCTGCTCATCCGAACACCGCCTCCCTCTCCTTTGCATAAATTACAAGCTTATTTACGATCCCTCTGCCCAAGTCTATATCTGTACTCATTATCCTGCAATGCTTATACATCATACTGTCGAACAAAATATTAAAATCATCAAGCTCTTCTATCATATCAAGAATACTTACGGGAAACGATTTTATCTCTATCTGATGATAAGTTTTCCCCTTTAAGAATTCCACGGGAGTGGACTCGAGCGCCTGTTTCACATAATGGATATCACTTTTTTCATGAGCGTTTATATACCGAGCGTCAAAGCTGTTCCCGTTGATCTCAACACTTACTGTTTCGCTGTCAGGCACTATTTCGCTGTTGTTATTTACAACCTCCATGGTTTTGCACTTTATGTTGAGCTCGCAACTAAACGCCATAAAATCAGAATCATATTTTACCGATTCGGTAGTAGCGCTTACGATCCCCGATATTGCGCCAAGCAAATACTCGCATATGTCGCCCGCGGTTTTAAGGCACTCCGTTCCTCCCAATGCTCTGGGGGTGTAGATTTTGAGCTCAAATATTTCATAAGAATAAACGTTTGACTGAACGTATGAGTTTCTTATACCTACGGCGCACAGTTTGTTCCGCAAAGGGCGTTCCGCTTTATTTATGTTATAAGCAGGAACAAAGCTTATATCGCTGAATGTATCTGCGCCTGATAAAGCGGCTATAAGCACCTCAAGATTATCCGTAAACGTTGCCATTTTCATCGCTCCTGTCGGTTTTCACAAGCATTGCCCAAACGTATAATACTTTTTCACCCAAAGTAAAGGGCAACGCTTTTTTCACTGTATATTCCGTGTTGTCGGCTGCAATCCTTATACCGTCTCCCATAGTGTCAAGTCTGAGTGTCGGCTCGCCGATATATACATATCTGCCGCTGTCAAGTACACCGCCCGGGGTGTATGTGTCATCCACATACACCCTGTTTTTATATCTGAGAGGCGATATAAAGGCTTTACCTGTACAAATTGTATCATTTATTGAAACGCTTACCGTGGTACCGTATTTTTTGAAATCTTTTTTTGAAAAAACATTCATTTGTATCAGTCACCCACCTTAACGCCGCAAAAACAAAAGCCTTCGGGCTTTAAAAGGTCCTTTATCGAAGCTTTTGCGTTAAGCCAATATTCTTTGGCGTATTCGCAGGCGTTTTCAAATGACGATGCCGAAACATCGCCCGCGGAAAAGCTTTTTGCGTCTTTCGCAAGACGCAGCTTTGTGTGATGATAAAACGCAAGTGCGGCGCAAGCGTCTTCTATACAACGTAGCTGAAAAGAAGTAAAATCGGTTTTAATAAGCATACCCTGCAGCTCTCTTAAGCACCTTGAACATAATTCCAGACAATATTCACGTGAAAGATCATCTTCACCTGTAATGGCAATAAGCTTTTCGGCGACATCGCTTAGTTTAATATTCAAAAGGCAAAGCCCCTTTCATTATCTTAATAAGAAAGTGTTTTTGAAGCGTCTCTGAATATCTTTGCAAAACCTGCAATACAGCTTATAGACGCTCTCTCAAGTTGACGGTCAATGAGCTTGTCGTACTCGGTTACAATGTCTCCGGCTTGTACCATTTCAAGAGCGTATCTGCTGTCAAGACCGATAAGCTTGTTTGAAGCCATACCGGGAACGTGAATAAGCTGTGCGCCCAGAGGTGTAATAAGCTCGCCCGTTGCGTGAAAATTAAGCCCTGCAACAGAGTCTTTCATTTCTGTAAGACCGAGCATTGTGTTTACAAGCGCAGTAGGAGCGATAATAGTATCAAGCTTATACGGAGCAAAGCTTGTCCACATAGCCACAAGATCACTGTATGAAAACAAATTTGTTTCGTTTATTATATCGGCGGCATTGTTATTGCCGTCGCCGTTTATAAGAACATCAACAGCATCATTCAACAGCATACGGCTTATATATGAGCCTATCTGCTTCAGTGCAACGGTGAAAACGTCAAGGCTTTGAAATTTAAGAGCCTCATATGAGCTTACAAGCATTCTGCCGCGCTTTTTAAGCTTTACAAGGTTTTCCTGAGTATGTATTACCGTTTCGGGTATTACAGCTCCCTCGGCAACGTCGGCAAGAGCTTTTTCATCGTCTGTGGGCGTTGACGCAATGCTTCTGTAATCCATACCGTCAATTACGGTAGTAGTTGAGCATATTTTAGGCAAAACATTGTCAAACTCCATACCGCTCTTTACGGCACGGCAAATGTATTCGGGAAACAGTGCCGAAGACTGGCTGGTTTGGAAAAATTTATCAATTTTATCTGCTCCCTTACCTGAAACCTTGATATCATAACGCTTTAACTGTCGCTGAAATGCGTCAAGACCTTCAAGCGGCGTGTCTATATAGTTTTCATCGGGGTCAAGCTCCGTAAGTACCTGTGTAAAGCTTTTTCCTCCGATTTTGTACATTCCTTTTTCAAGTGAAATATTCTTATAATCTGACATATATCATTCTCCTTTTCATTATGAAAAATAAATAACCGCTGTGCCCAAGGTAGTATTGTTGTTTACAACAAGGCAGGAACGTCCCGTTTCCGTTATTTCAAGTTTGCCTGCATCGTCTACCGACAAAAGCTTAACACCAGTGCCGACAGATTCGGCAACCTCTACCTCGGCAAAGCCCGTTATCTGCACAGCTGCCAAATCTCCGTTAACATTTACGGCAATTCCGATAAAATTATCCCCGTCAGAACATTTGGCTACCGTGTCGTTAGACGACATTTTCACAAAATCGCCTTCGGCTATCGTGCCTGTTTTCTTAAACGTAACCGCGTTTTGCATAATACCTTTGTAATCAATTTTCATACTGTCTTTCCTTTCTCTGTTTAAATGCTGTATTCTTTGTTATTCAACTGCTTTTTGCCCTTAGCTTTTCCAAGCTGCACCACAGGCGCACACATATCGCTCTTTTCGCTGAGATACTCATGCAGCTTTTCAAGCTGGGTTGTGCTCAAAGCAGGTGCGGCGTCAAGAATTATGCCCGCCAGCTTTTCATCAAAGGCTGAAGCTTTTACAGCCTTTTTAATAAGCTCTTCCTTATACTTTTTACCGAGCAGCGCTTCTTTTTCAAGGCTTGAGATCTTTTGTGTCAGCAATGCCGCCTCTTCGCTTGTTAAGCAAACGGGACCTCCCGACGATAAGCTTTTCATTACTTCTTCCATACTTAATCTACTTCCTTTATCAAATGATTTTATTACTCCTGCGCCCCTTTGCGCGGGAACAGCCACAAAGGACCACTCGTACGCGTCTGTTGGCTCTTTCAAGATGTGATAGCAAAGCTCCGTGTTATATCTTTTGCCTTTAATGTGACTGCACGAATCTACCGTAAGGTCACATCCGCACACCGAGCAATATCTCTTTGACACGCTGCATCCTACGCTTACCTCTTTCTTTATTCCGCTGTCTATGGATCTTATAAATTCTTCGTTCCCGTCTTTGGGGATATATGCCGTTGCCTTTAGCCTTACAAGCGGCTGGCCTACACTGTTATATTCATTTTGCGGATACTCAATTCTGCAGTCATATATTCTTGCTATCTGATTAGACGCCTTTGCATCGTGGTCACTGATGCCCGTTTTTCCTACAAACAGTTCGCAAAGCTTTTCAAGGGCTTCGGGTGAGAATTGCTCAAAGTCGCGGTCTATATCGTTATCACATAAAACTACCGAAAAGGTATACACCTCGTCCTCCGTATATTCTCTTCTGGTATATTGGTTTATAAGCTTCATATCATCTGCGCCGTGATTTTCGCTTTTAATTATCGTCTGCGTAATTTTCACCCCCTTTTAGTTGCTGTTCCGCCAAAGCCGCCTGGGCGTTTGTGTATCTTGCATTTGCAAGCTGAACATCGTCCTGAAGATTAATATTATCCCACTTGATATCCACTTGAGGCGCATATCCGTTTCTCAGCAGATAAGTACCGCATATTTTTTCTATAACGGGGTTAAGTATCTTGCGGTAATATTCAAGCTCGCTCGTGAGTATATCTACCTGCTGGGTAGACATACGCTCGGTTGTAGACCATGAAAGCCCCAATAAAAACGGCGGTATTGACATTTTTGCTACAATTTGCTCCAGCATTTGCCGTGCAGGCACTTCGCTGTCGAGTACCGCGCCGTCCGCGCCGATAACGCTGATATTAACATCGCCTGCCGCAATAAAATCGGAAACACCCGAGCCTTTTGACATCGCTTTTCCCCATTCTTCAGCGATAACCTTTATATCCCGTGAGGCGTTTCGCTCGTTTTCGGGAGTCGGCTTATATGTTATGGCATATCTTACATTTCCTGCACGCTCCCAGTTTACACCTACGGTGTTATAGATCTTTAATAATATATCCGCCACAAACGGAAGCCCGTTTAATATAGACGTTCCGTAAACACTTCCTTTTTGAGGATTAAGTGCAGAAACAAATACAAGCTCGGGGCGTTTTACTGGGCTCGTCTCACCTATGCCTTTGCTATATACAAGCGCTTTCATGGGCGAGCCGTTTTCTTTCAGCTCAATATCATCTATATAGGCATTGTAAAGACCGTATACTCTGCCGTGTCTGTCGGTAACTATTTCACCCACCGCCGTTCCGTACGTAAGCAGGCTTTCAAGATAAGAGCTTACAAATTGGTCTATACCCACGCAGCCTGCTCCAACAGGAACAGTCTTTAAAAATCTGTTAAGCTCACGCTCGGCGCACGGGTCATTGCAGCTTACCTTAAAACCTCCGGTGAGCCTTACTGTTTTTCCTATTGCCGCGTCTATTATGGGAACCGACTCTTTTATCGCTTCATAAAGCTTGATTTTTGAATGAGTAAGCGCAGTATTTTCGCCTGTGAACAATAACGAATTGGTAAACAACCTGTTCCCCGATGTTTGCACCTTCGGCAAATAAGTATTCTTTTTTGTTTTATTAAAAAGCTTGATTGTTACTCCTCCTTCCTTTAGTTTTAACTTTTAACCGTTTCTTTTAAGCGAAGTAACGCATAGCCCGGGCGATGAGTCGAGCACGGTAGATACAAAATAACGGATATCGTCCATAGCGTGATCGTTTTCCTTTACAGGGGCGTCGCTTCCGCCCGAGTTCCATTTATAAAGGCTGAACTCACGCATAGAATCCGCACAGGTGTCGCATATTTTTATATTGCCGCTTTTAAGCGCAGTAGCGGTATTTCTTATACCGTCGATAACATTGTTTTTGGCTGGTATGACACTGAATTTTTTGTGTCGCTTTATAACCTCTATAAAGCTTGCCGCAGACGGATCGACTACAACAATATCCGCATTAATACCGTCGCAAAGCTCACAAAGCGACTGATAATGTTCTTCATCTGTTTTCAAATGATTTTCCCTGCGCGAATCATAATAATACTCTTTTATTCTGTACCAAATTCCGTCATACTCTCCCCACAGCCCGAAAGAAGCAGGATTCACAGTGCCGTAATCGCACGAAACGGCATATCTTTCAAAGCATACATTCGGCACAGGGCAAAACATATCTTTGTTCATAAACGGATACACCGCCCCTTCAACCGATACCCATTTACCCTCAACAAATCTTTTGTAAAAGCTTCCGCTGTACATTGACTTATACCGGTTTATCATTTGCGGAGAAAGGGAAGGATTGTCCTCCATTGTAAAATGAACATACAAAGCGTTTTTTGACTTGCGTTTGCTTATCCACTCTGTATAAAACCAGTGCTGAGGGTATTCGGGGTTACAGTTGAACCAGAATTTAGAGCCGTTTACCGAACATCTTGCAAGTGCCTGCTCAACAAATGAACGCGGCATAAGCGCAACTTCGTCAAACAGCACGCCCGATAGGGTCATACCCTGTATAAGCGCCGCGGAAGACTCGTCTTTTCCGCCGAACAAATAAAACCTGTTTGTTCTGCCGTCCTTTGTGACAGTAAGGGTATTTTCGCTTATTTTAAGCTCACACTTAAACCCGAGCTTTTCGATTATCGGCACAATAGGCGTGATAACATTTCTCTTAAGCGAGCGTATCGTTTTGCCGCAGATTGCAAAAGATGCGTTTTCAAAAGCGTAAAAGCTCCACGCAAAAAAAGATATTCCCATGCAAAGTGTTTTTCCGCTTCTAACAGCTCCGTCGCATATTATTGCGTCGTGATTTCCAAAACGGTTATTCCCGCACCACCAGCAGAGCACCTTAAGCTGCTTTGGAGAAAAGCTCTTAAAATCCATTAAAGCTCATCTCCATAGTGCCTGTTAAGCGCCGCGCTGCTTTTTTCCAAAGCTCTGTAAAACGGAAGGGCGTCGTCGCTGTCGCCTTTACTGAGCTGTTCGAGCTTTTCAAGTGCTTTTATCCTGTCGGCAAATTTCAGCTCCAGGCTACCGTCTTTAAGCCGCTTTATTTCAGATATGTTTTCAAGGTGCATCTCCTCAAGCTTAAGTTCTGACGGTTCACCCGAGAAAATCAGCCTTACTCCGTCGCTTATGCTACCGAACGCAAGCCTTTCAAGACCGCACATAGCCCGTGCTTTTGCCGTTTTAATCCTTGTTTCGGATATTTTTTGAATCATCTCCACAATACTTTCGTTGTTGAGAAGCTTTTGTGCGGCTATTTCGGTATTACGTTTATACCCCGCCTTGTAAGCCGCACTCACCGCATCTCCGCAAGAAACATATAAGCTGCAAAACAGGATTTCTTTTTCGCTTAATTTGCCGTTTGTGGGTTCACTTATAGTCATCACATCCTCTGATTTTTTTGAAAAGCGCTTTCCACACATACATAAAAACATAATCAAATTTTGAGAAAAATATCGAAATTACAGAATTATTTTCTAAAAATGTCATAAAACACAAAGCTGCCGTGGACTTTTGTTATCCACGACAGCCAAAATTTTTTATACTGCCCGAAAAGGTCATATGTAACCTATCCGAGCATTTGACCTCCAAGACCAAAGCTTATCGAAATAGCTTCGTTAACTTTATTCATAGAGTCGTTGTCAAGCGTTCCCATTTTTTCTTTCAAGCGGCGTTTGTCGATTGTTCTTATTTGCTCCAAAAGCACAACGCTGTCCTTTAAAAGTCCGCTGCCCTGTGCGTGAAGTTGAATATGAGTGGGCAAATTTGCCTTTGTCTGCTGGCTTGTTATCGCAGCTGCAATAACAGTAGGGCTGAACTTGTTTCCCACATCATTTTGAACGATCAACACGGGTCTTACACCGCCTTGCTCACTGCCCACTACGGGGCTTAAATCAGCATAGTATATATCACCGCGTTTTACACTCACAATTTTCACACTCCAATTATATTTACTTCTGTTTACATTAATATTTTTGCCTTGTTAAAATTTTTTTATACCGTAAATATAATTATTATAAAAATTTCAACATCTGTTATATATTATTATGAGTTGTCGGAATTGGTTAATTGTCAAAGCCGTAAAAACGCATAATATATAAATAAAGCAGGACGTTTTAAATATACATTCAAAACGTCCTGCGACTTTATCTTATGTAACTTTTATACTGTATCAGTCTAAATTTCTTATCTTTTTGACGGAAACGATTCTCTTTATTGCAAGCATATAGGCTCCCAGACGCATTGTGGTGTTATGCTCTTTTGCAATATTCCAAACCTCATTAAACGCTTTTGTCATCTTGTTTGAAAGCAGATCATTTACATAATCTTCGTCCCAGTAGAACGACTGAAGGTTCTGTACCCACTCAAAATATGATACTATAACTCCGCCGCCGTTCGCCAGAATATCGGGAACAATAGTTACGCCTTTCTGTCCAAGAATTTCGTCCGCTTCAGTGGTAACAGGTCCGTTAGCGCCTTCAACAATGTATTTAGCTTTTATGTCGCTTGCGTTGTCAGCGGTTATCTGGTTCTGCAAAGCTGCGGGAACAAGCAATTCACAATCGCATTTTAAAAGCTCATCGTTTGTAATAACTCTGCCGCTTACAGAATCAAGCTCGCTTAAAAGCTTTCTCTGGCTTACGTGAGCGAATATTTTTTCCATATCAAGACCGTTTTCGTTATACAAACCGCCGCTTACGTCGCTTACTCCGACAATAACAGCACCTTTTCTGTGCAAAAGGATTGCCGCGATGGAACCGACATTACCCATGCCTTGCACTGCGACTTTGAGACCTTTTAATGATCTGCCCAGCTTTTCCATCAAAAGTCTTGCGGCAAACATAACGCCTCTGCCTGTTGCCTCGGTTCTGCCCAAAGAGCCGCCTATCTCAATAGGCTTGCCTGTTACAACACCGGGCGCTGCACTGCCGTTATACTTGCTGTATTCGTCCATAAGCCAGCCCATGATCTGAGGTGTTGTATTCACATCCGGAGCCGGAATATCTTTTTGGGGTCCTATAACAGGATATATTAAAGAAGTAAATTTCCTTGTAAGTCTTTCAAGCTCATTTTCAGACAATTCACGCGGGTCAACTTTAACTCCGCCTTTTGCGCCGCCGTAAGGTATATCTGCAACAGCACATTTAATGCTCATCCATGCAGCCAGTGCCTTAACTTCATTATCATCAACCTCTTGATGATAACGAATACCGCCTTTTGCAGGTCCTCTTACCGTAGAGTGCTGAACACGGTATCCTTCAAACACCTTAACACTGCCGTCGTCCATTCTCACAGGGCAGGCGACCTTAAGCTCGCGCTCGGGGTATCTTAGCGAAATATAATCGCTTTCGTCAAGGTTAAGCTCTCGTGCGGCTCCGTCAAGCACCGCTAAAAAATTGTCATACGCATTGTAAGTCTTCAATGTAATCTACCTCCGTTTATATACTTTAATTTTATATACTTTAATAATAAATAATTTTGCCTAGCGTTTAGATGATACATCAATTTATTTACAGTGTCAATATATATTGTAAAAAATTGTTAATATTTTTGTAATATTTTAATATGCTTTTTATTTATCCTATAAAACTGTTATTCTTATCGGGCATATCCGTATCCCCTTTTTCTTTTTTTGCTGGCTCAAAATATTTATCGGCATTACGCAGCGCAGAATATCTTAAATAATCCAAAACATTACCCGTTTGCAAAAACTGTTGCCAAGCGTCTGCTATTTCCATAATATCGCTCCTTCCTTTTTTGCTTGTATATGTATTATTAGGACTTTGAGCCGTGTTTTTCGTGGTAATTATTTGCATATATTTAATGCCGATACATTTGCTCATATTATTTGACAAATGTGTGTAATTTGTAGTATAATCTCGTTGAATACGATTGTTTATTTCTCCGGAGGTTTTTCTCTATGAAAATAAATTTAAGAAAACTTATACTCATTTTGGCAGATATAGTTATGATATTCTCAATAGGTATCATTGTTGCTTGGATTTTGCCCGTTACCGCAAACTATCTCGGCGGTAATTATATCATGGGCTACCGTAAAATTTTTGTCGCAATATTATTTCAAAGCTTTTTCAGCTTCATATTTTTGTGGATCTTCGGCGCCTATTCAATTTTATGGAGAAACGCGAGAATAAAGGACTACGTATCTTGTGTTTTAGGAATAATCAGCGGTTCCGCAGTTACCATTATGGTGTTTGAGATAATGGAAAATTATGCCACGCTTGTAAATGTGTTTAACGTGCCTAAAGGATATTTTATTCTGTGCGCGGCAGTTCAACTGCTTACCATATGCGCGTTTAGATTTATTTTCAGAAAAGCATTTCTAAGCATAAACCGCCACGAGCGTGAGCTTTACAAAAAGCGTGTTATGATCATTGGTGCCGGTAACGCCTGCAAAATGATTTTAAAAGAAATACAAAATGCGCAAACTGACCCAAACAATTCATCCAGGAACTATCTTCCCGTGTGTATAGTTGACGACGACCCTGCAAAGCTGCACAAGCACATAGTAAATGTTCCCGTTTTGGGAACTACAAAGCAAATAGCCGAGCTTGCAGAAAAACACGATATAGAGCTTATAATATTCGCTATTCCCTCTTGTGATGAAGAAAACCGTAAGCGTATAATAGATTCATGCGCCGACACAAAATGCGATATAAAAATAGTGCCGTATTTGAGCAATGTTTTTTTCGAAGACGCAAACAACCACATTATGAACCAGATCAAAGATATAAGGATAGAAGATCTGCTCGGCAGAGATCCCGTGACCTTTGACAAGAAAGAGATTTCCGAACTTATAAACGATAAGGTTTGTATGGTAACGGGCGCAGGCGGCTCAATAGGTTCTGAGCTTGTAAGGCAAATAATAAAATATAAACCGCGTCTTGTTGTGCTTGTAGATATTTATGAAAACAGTCTTTACGAGATACAGCAGGAGCTGTTCATGGAATACGGACGTGACGTAAGCATTGTTTCGCTTATTTCTTCTGTGCGTGATTTTGATAAAATGTCTTTGATCTTTGAAAAATATAAACCGCAGATAGTTTTTCACGCCGCTGCGCACAAGCACGTTCCTCTTATGGAGGATTCTCCGGAGGAGGCTGTTAAAAACAATATTTTCGGAACATTTAACGTAATGAAGCTTGCCGAAACATACGGCGTAAACAAGTTTATTATGATATCCACAGACAAGGCGGTAAACCCCACCAATGTTATGGGTGCTACTAAACGCTGCTGTGAAATGATCGCACAGTACATGGCGCAAAGCAACGGAAAAACCGAGTTTATCGCAACCAGATTCGGCAACGTACTCGGCTCAAACGGTTCGGTTATCCCGCTGTTCAAACGCCAGATAGAATCAGGCAGACCTCTTACCGTGACTCACCCCGATATTATACGCTACTTTATGACAATACCGGAAGCCGTAGCGCTTGTAATGCAGGCCGCAGCCATTGCGAAGGGCGGAGAAATATTTGTGCTTGATATGGGTTCACCCGTAAAAATACTTTCTCTTGCGGAAAACCTTATTAAGATGTACGGCAAAGTACCTTACAAAGATGTTCAAATCATATTCACAGGGCTGAGACCGGGCGAAAAGCTTTATGAAGAGCTGCTTATGGACGAAGAAGGTCTTAAATCTACCGCCAACAAAAAGATATTTGTAGGAAATCAAATACATATCGACAGAGAGCAGTTTATAAAACAGCTTGAAGAGCTGAAAAAATACGCTGACGAAAACGATTCGGAAAAAACAGTGAAAATGCTCGAAACTATCGTCCCGACATTTAATCATAAAACAAATAATTAAAGGTATTATTTACATATAAATAATTTATAATAAATTGGTATTCGGAGGAAAATTTAATGTGCGGAATAGTGGGCTACTATGGTTACAGAGACTGCAGCGACGTCCTTGTAGACGCGCTTTCAAAGCTTGAATACAGAGGCTACGACAGCGCGGGAATAGCCGTATTTGAAGACGGAAATATAAAAATTGCCAAGTCTAAAGGCAGGCTTTCCGACCTTGTTAAAAAAATGGAGAAAACAGGAAAACCAAAGGGCATAGCCGGAATAGGACACACCCGATGGGCTACTCACGGCGAGCCGTCGGATATTAATTCTCATCCGCACTGCGGAAAAAACGTTACAATAGTGCATAACGGTATAATCGAAAATTACCGTAAATTAAAAGATTATCTTATATCCCAGGGTAAAACCTTTGTAAGCGACACAGACACAGAGGTGGTAGCACAGCTTCTCGATTTTTACTATTGCCGCCACAGCGACCCGGTAAAGGCAATTATAGAAACTACCGAAGATCTTGAAGGCTCGTTTGCGCTTGCAATAATGTTTAACGATTATCCCGAGTACATTTTTGCACTCAGGAGAGAAAGCCCATTAATAGTGGGCGTGGGTGAAAACGAAAGCTTTATTGCCTCAGATGTGCCTGCAATACTTAAATATACAAAGAATTACTATCTCTTAGAGCATAACGAAATTGCCGTACTCGGCAGATACGGAGCGAAAATATACGATCTTCACTATCAAAAGCTCCAAAAAGAATTAAAAACTGCCGATTGGGATATGGATGCCGCCGAAAAGTGCGGTTACGAACACTTTATGATAAAAGAAATTAACGAACAGCCCACATCGGTAAAAACAACGGTTTTGCCCCGTATAAAAGACGGTATGCCCACGCTTGAAGAGTGTGGAATAGATGATAGTTTCCTTTGCGGTATACGTCAGATCCACATTGTTGCGTGCGGCACGGCAATGCACGCAGGAGTGGTCGGAAAATACGCAATAGAAAAGCTTGCGCGTGTTCCCGTAAATGTTGAAATCGCATCTGAATTCAGATACAAATCGCCTATCCTCGATAAAAGCGATCTGGTTATAATAATATCTCAGTCGGGCGAAACCGCCGATAGCCTTGCCGCGCTTAAGCTCGCTAAATCTCTCGGTGCAAAAACGCTCGGCATAGTAAACGTAAAGGGAAGCTCCATTGCAAGAGAAGCCGAAAAGCTTATATATACTCTCGCGGGACCCGAAATTGCCGTTGCGTCTACAAAGGCATATATGGTGCAGCTTTCGGTTATGTACCTGTTTGCTTTCAGACTTGCTTTTGCAAAAGGAAAAATATCACAATCGGAATGCGAGAATTACATTAAGCTTCTTAATGAAATCCCCGATAAGATCTCGGAAGTTATAGAAAATCAGCTTGAAAATTCACAGTATATCGCGTCTAAGCTTATCAACTCGGACAGCCTTTTGTATATCGGCAGAGGACTTGACTACGCATTAAGCATGGAGGGCTCGTTAAAGCTCAAAGAAATAAGCTACATCCACTCGGAAGCATACGCCGCAGGCGAACTGAAACACGGCACAATATCGCTTGTAACGGAGGGTATGCCCGTTATAGCCGTTGCTACACAAGACGACCTCTTTGATAAGACGATAAGCAATATAAAAGAGGTAAAAGCACGCGGAGCCACAACAATAGTCGTATTAAAAGACGGCGTTGAACTTCCCTCCGATGTTGCGGACTACATAATCAGCCTGCCGAAAACGATCGACCTGCTTATGCCGATGATCGCATGTGTTCCGCTTCAGCTTATGGCATATTATTCTGCATTGCTCAGAGGCAACGATGTAGATAAGCCACGAAATCTTGCAAAATCCGTTACAGTAGAATAAAACAGTTCTTCACGAAAAATACCGGGATTGGATTAACCCGAAAAGCATTGTGTATATGATACACATAAGCCTGTATAATTGTGTCAATCCAAATGAAAAGGAAAGTTGACCGAGAAAAAGGGGGGCTTGCGTCCACCCCACGGGGGCACTCCCCCGGGTGGTCGCGAAAGGGGTTTCCAAAGGGGGA
>JAEEHZ010000161.1 GCA_016281115.1 Clostridiaceae bacterium
TCACAGCGGATATGATTTATATATGCTCACCAAATAACCCCACGGGAGCAGTTTACGGCAAACAAGAGCTAAAGCAATGGGTAGATCACGCAAATGAGACAGGCGCGATAATTATAATGGATTCAGCTTATGAAGCTTTTATAGAAGATCCCTCTCTGCCCCACTCAATATTTGAAATTGAAGGCGCAAAGACCTGCGCAATAGAGATCTGTTCACTGTCAAAAACAGCCGGCTTTACGGGTATGCGCTGCGGATATACCGTGATCCCGAATGAACTTGTGCGTGACGGCAAGAACTTCAACAAACTATGGAAACGAAACCGCACAACAAAACTAAACGGCGTACCCTATATTATACAGCGCGCGGCTGAAGCTGTTTTTACTGATAAAGGAATGTCCGAATGTATGCAGAATATAGGCGTATATAAAAATAACGCCCGCAGTATAATGCAGACGCTTGATAAGCTTGGCATTTGGTATTGCGGAGGCGTAAACTCCCCTTATATATGGATGAAATGTCCCAATAATATGGGAAGTTGGGAGTTTTTCGATTACCTGCTTAATGAAATACAGGTAGTAACGATCCCCGGTGTAGGCTTCGGCAAAGGCGGAGACGGATATATGAGGCTTTCCGCTTTCGGAGATACGGACGAAATTGAAAAAGCCTGCGAAAGATTATACGCATTACTTAAGAGCGCTTGATAAAACTTTCCCCCTGTCGATACTTAATCGGCAGGGGAACATTTATGTACGTTTATTTATTCAAACCGCAATAGCTTATTGCTATTTGTGACGCAAGACGCGCATTGTTATACACAAGCTGAATATTTGCCTTTAAGCTGTCGCCGCCTGTGAGCTTTTGGATTTTATCAAGCAAAAACGGCGTTATTTTTTTGCCTTTTATTCCAAGCTTTTCAGCTTCACATACAGCTTCTTCTATCGTTCTGTCAATAAGCTCTTTATCCATAGAGAACTCTTCGGGAATGGGATTTGTTACAAGCATACCGCCCTTTAATCCGCAAGCCTGCTTTGCCGCAAATGTTTTTGCTATGTCTTTTGGCGTATCTAATCTGCGGTCAACCGAAAAGCCGCTGTGTACCGTATAAAACGCAGGAAGTTCGTCCGTTTTGTATCCGATAACAGGCACGCCTTTGGTCTCTAAATATTCCAAAGTAAGCCCCAGATCAAGTATGGATTTGCACCCTGCGCAAACAACCATCACGTCTGTCATCGCAAGCTCTTCAAGGTCTGCGCTTATATCCATCGTTTTTTCCGCGCCGCGGTGTACGCCGCCTACGCCGCCCGTGGCAAACACTTTAATTCCTGCCGCGGCTGCGCCTATCATTGTTGTGGCAACTGTTGTTGCGCCGTCCTCACCCATTGCAAGAATTACGGGCAAATCCCTGCGGCTGGCTTTTGTCACTTCAAGACCTTTTTTGCCGAGGTACTCAATTTCATCTTTTGTCAGCCCTACGCATATCTTGCCTCCTATAACGGCTATTGTGGCAGGTATTGCGCCGTTTTCCCTTATTATCTTTTCTACATTAAGAGCAGTTTCAACATTTTGCGGATATGGCATTCCGTGCGAAATAATAGTTGACTCAAGCGCCACAACGGGTTTGTTTTCCTCTATGGCGCGTCTTACTTCGTCAGACACCTTTACATAATCCGATAAAATCATAGTATATTGTCCTCCTCTATTATTTTCGATATTGCCTCCGGCGATATTTCATCGCTTACCGTTTTTTCGGTAGCAAGAGTAAGTGCCGCGCATGCAAGACCGCAAAGAGCCGTCTTTTTCGCATTCAAGCCGTTTATATATCCGTAAACCATTGCGGCGGTAAACGCGTCGCCGCAGCCTGCGGTGTTAACGCTCTTTATTTTATATGCAGGCAATATTCCCGCTTCAAGGTCTCCGCAATACGTTACGCCGTTAGAACCCATTGTAAGGAAAACGTTCTTAATGCCTTTATCCTGCAATTTAAATGCAGCGTCTTTGGCATCGTAAAAATTGTTGATATGAATACCGCTCATAAGCTCGGCTTCAAGCAGATTTACCTTTACCGCATATAATTTGTTCATAACGGTCATAAGCTTAGGGGCTTTGTTTTCAGATACGGTATCGGCAATTATAGGAACGGTAACATTCTCGCATATATACTTTATTGTTTCCACGGGAATGTTTGTATCAATTACCACAGCCGCCGAATTGTTTATAAGCTCCAGCTTAGATTCAATATATTCGGGTGTTATAAGCTCTGTTACAAGCATATCGTTAACGGCATAGTGAATATCTCCGTTTTCATCGTTAAGACATACATAAGTAGATGTATTGTGCTTATCGCTGATAATAAGATTTGAAAGATCCATATTTGGGTGTTTTGTGGCGTCCTGAATAAATTGTCCGAAATAGTCGTTTCCGATAGACGACAAAAGCTTGGTTTTTATACCCAATTTGGCGCAATTCTCGGCAATGTTTCTGCCAACGCCACCGGGGTACAGCGTGTTGCTGCCGGGGTTTGAATCATGCATAACGGGTCTTTTTGCGGGCGTGCCGATAATATCGGCGTTAATACCGCCTATTACTGTAATGTATTTATCGGTCATAATTTGCAACTTCCTTTTTTCTCCGATTTCGGCTTGATTTTAACATATTTTTTGCGCTCCTTTTTTCTTAAAAAGAAATAAAATATTATTTATTGTGATTTATTGACAAATTAATTCAATAATAATATAATACTTCTTGCGAGGGTGTATAAAGCTTTCGTAAATTATGATAAGGATGTGTTGTTATGAAGAAGTTTTTTAAGGAATTTAAAGAGTTTGCCATGAGAGGCAATGTGCTTGACCTTGCCGTAGGCGTAATTATAGGTGCGGCTTTCCAAAGCATAGTAAACTCTTTTGTTAACGATCTTGTAATGCCGCTTATCGGTCTTGTTACAGGTGGAGTTAACTTTAACGAGCAATTTGTAATTTTAAAATTGCCCGAAGGTGTAGAGGCCTCTGCCGTTACTTCACTGGAAAAGGCATCTGAGCTTGGTGTTACAACTCTTAACTACGGTTCGCTTATTACAGCCATATTAAACTTCATCATTATGGCGCTTGTTATATTCTGTATGGTAAAAGCTATCAACAAGGTAACTTCTATAGGCAAAAAAGAAGAAGAGCCCGTTAAAACAACAAAAAAATGTCCTTATTGCCTCAGCGTTATCCCGCTTGAAGCCACACGTTGCCCAGAGTGTACATCTGAGTTAAAGCCCGGTGAAGAATATAAAGAGGATTGATATTTAAGTGTCATCTTTATTTAAAAAACCTATACAAAGCTTAAAGATGGTCGGCGATAAACGCGCAGCGCTTTATCGCCGATTAGGCATATCTTCGGTAGGTGATCTTGTAACAAGCTACCCGCGGAGATATGAAGACCTGACCGCCCCTAAAACCGTATTTGAAGCGATAGAGGGCGAGATCTGCTGCATATCCGTGACTATTATTGCCGACGCCGAGATAAGCTATACCGCAAAAAACAGACTTATAATCAGATCCTTTGCCGAAGACGACACAGGAAGCATTTCGCTCACTTTTTTCAACAATAAATACATTGCGGAAAAACTTAAAAAAGGTAGAAAATACCTTATTTACGGCAAAGTGATATCAAGCTTGGGGCAAAAAAGTATGCTTTCACCCCAGCTTTTAAAGCCCGAGCTTTCGGGAACATTTCAGCCTGTGTACAATTTGACAGCAGGGCTTACAAACAATATGTTCCGCCAGAATGTCAAAGACGCACTAAAGCTTTTGCCTGAAAACATGGGAGATTCTCTCCCTGAAAGTATATTATCCGAATACGATTTATCAGGACTTAAAGACGCGCTGTTAAAAATACATTTTCCTAAAAGCGAAAAGGAAATATACTCCGCCCGAAAAAGATTGGTATTTGACGAGCTTCTGAAGCTTTCGCTAGGTATGAAAATGCTCAAACTTAATAAGCAAACACACAAAGGGCAAAGAATAACTGACGATTATACGGATACATTCATCAAATCGTTACCGTATGAGCTCACAAACAGCCAAAAATCCGCTATACAAGATTGTATAAACGATATGCGAAGCGGAAACTCTATGGCGCGGCTTCTGCAGGGTGATGTAGGCAGCGGAAAAACCTGTGTTGCCGCCGCCGTTTGTTACAATGCCGTAAAAAGCGGTATGCAGTGCGCGTTTATGGCTCCCACGGAGATTCTGGCGACACAGCATTATCACACTTTATCAGAACAACTCTCGAAGCTTGATGTAAACACGGCGCTTTTAACGGGAAGCACCACACCTAAAAATAAAAACTTGATCAAACAAAAGCTTTCAACAGGTGAAATTGATTTGATAATAGGCACCCACGCTCTTTTGACCGATAATGTAGAATTTAAAAATCTCGGTCTTGCCGTAACTGATGAGCAGCACAGATTCGGTGTACAGCAACGCTCCAAGCTGCTTGCAAAAGGTAATGACCCGCATTTTCTTATTATGTCTGCTACACCTATCCCCCGTACCCTTGCAATGATGCTTTACGGCGACCTTGACATATCGGTAATGAACGAAATGCCGAAAAACAGAAAACAAACCGAAACATTTTTCATCAACGGCGGCATAAGGCACCGCGCTTACAACTTTCTCAAAAAGCATATTAAAAGCGGCAGGCAATGCTATATAATCTGCCCGTCGGTAGAAGAAAACGAAATGGAGATCGCCTCAGCCGAAGAATATTACCAAAAGCTTAAAAACGGTGAATTTAAAGGATATTCCGTAGCCCTTTTGCACGGAAAAATGAAAGCAAAAGAAAAAGACTCCGTTATGAAAGCCTTTTCAGAAGGTAAAATACAATTGCTTGTGTCTACGACCGTTGTAGAGGTAGGTGTAGATGTTCCTAACGCTACTGTTATCATGATAGAAAACGCCGAACGGTTCGGACTTTCTCAGCTTCATCAATTAAGGGGGCGCGTTGGCAGAGGAAAACATCAGTCTTACTGCATACTTGTTTCCGACAGCAAAGGGGAAGAATCAATAAAAAGGCTCAAAATATTGTGCGATACAACTGACGGCTTTAAAATTGCCGACTTTGATTTGAAATTAAGAGGACCGGGCGATTTCTTCGGCTCGCGTCAATCGGGTCTGCCCATACTGAGCATTGCCGATCTTTCCGATACCGAAATGCTCAAATGCGCATTAAAGGCTTCCAAGCAAATTTCAAACGACGGCTTGCAAAAACCCGAATACTCTTATTTAAGAGCAGAAATACGCCAAATGTTCGATAAAATAAATCGAGGCTGAACAAGGAGGAGCGGTTATTCCGCATAATTAAAATGATAGTTGATATTTTTATTATTCTGTTGATTATAGCTGTGGGATTTATCTTCTTCACCGGTAAGGGCGCGGTTATTGTAGAATGGTTTAACACAATGCCAAAGCCCGACAAAGAAAACA
>JAEEHZ010000162.1 GCA_016281115.1 Clostridiaceae bacterium
AGAGACGCATTCTGGAGCACTATTGAGGTTGGCAAGGTTTATATAGGAACAGTTAAATCTCTTACAAGCTACGGCGCTTTTGTTGACATTGGCGGAGTAGACGGTATGGTTCACATTTCCGAGCTTTCATGGGCAAGAATAAAGCATCCCTCAGAGGTTGTCAGCGTAGGAGACACCGTAGAGGTTTACGTTAAAGATATAGACAAAGAGAAGGGAAAGATTTCTCTCGGCTATAAAAAGCAAGAGGATAATCCCTGGGAGATATTCAAGAGAGATTATCACGTTGGAATGGACGTTGAGGTTCGTATAATCAGCCTTGTTTCATTCGGCGCTTTTGCAAGAATTTTACCCGGTATAGACGGACTTATTCACATTTCTCAGATCTGCAACCGCAGAATAGAAAAGCCCGCAGACGAGCTTAAGGTAAATGATGTTGTGACAGCAAGAATCACAGCTATCGACCTTGAGAACAAAAAGATAAGCCTTTCAATTCGAGCAATAATCGAAGAGCAGGAAGCTAAAAACGCAGCGGAAGCAGCAGAGTCCGATAATGCGGACGTAACATTGAGTACAGACGAAGCTCCCGCAGAGGAAGCGCCGGTTGCAGAGGCCTCTGCAGAGGAAGTTAAAGAGCCCGAAGCAGTTGAGCCCGAGGCCACTGTTGAAGCAACAGAATAACATCAAACAGCAACTATTGCAATGAATAACAGCAGGAATGTCGGAATTGCCGATGTTCCTGCTTTTTCGTTGCATAAAGCTTATATATAAACTCCATTATGCTCAGTTGTACCTTTTTATGTACAACACAATCAAAAGTTTGGTTAAGTTATTAAAATTCCTTGAAAAAATTCTCATTTTATGATAATATAGCGAAGAATGGTGACATATTATTTTTACAAAAAGGAGAGTACACAAAATGGCTGAAAAATCTAAAATAAAAGACAAAGAAGCACCGTCAATGACAAAAGAAAAAGCTCTTGAAACGGCGATAACCCAAATAGAAAAGCGCTACGGAAAAGGCGCTGTTATGCGCTTGGGTCAAAACAAGGCAATGGTTGTAGACGCAATTCCCACAGGCTCTCTTACGCTTGATATAGCACTGGGAATAGGCGGTTTGCCGCGTGGCAGAATTGTAGAAATATACGGACCCGAATCTTCGGGAAAAACCACGCTTTCACTTCATTGTGTGGCTGAAGCTCAAAAAAAGGGCGGCACAGCAGCGTTTATTGACGTTGAACACGCGCTTGACCCCGTTTACGCAAACAATTTGGGCGTAGATGTAGACTCTCTTATTGTATCTCAGCCAGACACCGGTGAAGACGCGCTTGAGATAGCCGAAATGCTTATCCGCTCAGGAAGCGTAGATATAATTGTAATCGACTCTGTTGCCGCACTCGTACCCAGGGCGGAAATAGAAGGCGATATGGGCAGCGCGCACGTTGGATTGCAGGCAAGGCTTATGTCTCAGGCATTAAGAAAGCTTACGGGCGCACTTTCAAAGTCTAACTGTGTGGCAATATTTATTAACCAGTTGAGAGAAAAAGTAGGCGTTGTATACGGCAACCCCGAGGTTACCCCGGGTGGACGGGCACTTAAATTCTATTCTTCCGTGCGTATAGACGTCAGAAAAGTTGAGGTCATCAAAAACGGCACAATGCCTATCGGTGCCCACACAAGGGCAAAGGTAGTCAAAAACAAAATGGCTCCTCCTTTTAAAGAAGCTGAGTTTGATATTATGTACGGCACGGGAATATCAAGAATAAGTGAATTGCTCGACCTGGCAGTTGAGATAGATGTAATCGAAAAAAGCGGCTCCTGGTTCTCATATAAAGGACAAAGGCTGGGTCAGGGAAGAGAAAATGTTAAGGATATTCTCATCCAAAATCCCGAAATGGCAAAAGAGATAGAAGACATTGTTATGGAGAATATGGACAAAGTTACCGAGCTTGCTTTAAAAGGCAAAAAGACGAAAAAAGACTTGATGAAGAAGCCCGATAACGAGGATACAAATTCAAACGAGCCTGCACAGCAGCCCAAACCTTCAATTGACATAATGGTTGACGATGAATAACACAAATGGAAATTACCGCTGTTGAAAAAAGAAGAAAATCCCTTTGCGCAATTTATATAGACGGCGAATATGCGCTTGATTTAGACAAAACCGTAACGCTTGAACACGCGCTTAATCCCGGTCAGCAAATAACAGATGAGGAACTTTATGCGCTTAAAAGCGAATCTGATTTAAGACGCGCGAAGGAAAAGGCGCTGTGGCTTTTGTCTTTGCAGGATTACAGCCGTAAAAGCCTGCGTGACAAGCTTATAAAAGATTACGGCGAGCAGGCGACAGAAAACACACTTGACAGGCTTGAGGAATTATCTTTGGTCGATGACGAAAGATATGCGCGCATATACGCGAAAGATTTGTTTGAGATAAAAAAGCTTTCTGCAAGAGCCGTTAAATACAAGC
This sequence comes from Clostridiaceae bacterium, assembly GCA_016281115.1. Lineage (GTDB taxonomy): Bacteria > Bacillota > Clostridia > Oscillospirales > Acutalibacteraceae > JAEEHZ01. The sequence goes on from JAEEHZ010000162.1 coordinate 2,468, forward strand.
TTATCGAGAAAGGTATAGACCGTGTTTTGGCGCAGGAAATAACCGATGAGTACGATCCCGATGAAGAACAACAAATTTACGACCTTTTGAGCACAAAATATATAAGAAATATGTTTGATGAAAAAGGCCGCCGCCGAACAATAAGCTCCTTGCAGCGTATGGGGTACGGCTATTCCGTGATAAAATCGGCGTTTGATGAATTTGATGAAGAAAACGGGTATATAAAGGATGATGAATATTATGAAGGCTAAAATTTCAATGGTGTCCCTCGGGTGCGCCAAAAACAGAGTAGACGGCGAAATGCTTTTATATACTTTGAAAGACTCGGGTTTTGAAATAGTATCTCAGCCGGAATATGCCGATGCTGTTATTGTTAACACGTGCGGATTTATTGAGTCGGCGAAAAAGGAAAGCATAGACGAAATAATAGAATTGGGATATCTGAAACAAGAAGGAAAAATAAAGGCTATTATTGTTACGGGCTGCCTTGCCGAGCGTTACAGAGATGAAATATTAAAAGAAATGCCCGAAGCGGACGCAGTTGTAGGCATAGGCTCAAACGCAAAGATAGCAGACATAGTTAGCGAAGTGCTTGAAAAACACAGAATAAGCCGTTACGATGATAAAGAAAAATTACCCCTTTGCGGCGGAAGAATACAAAGCACACCGCATTATTATTCGTATTTAAAAATTGCGGAAGGCTGCGACAACAGATGCGCTTATTGCGCCATACCGCTGATCCGCGGCGGGTTCAGAAGCAGACCTATGGACGATATTATATCCGAAGCGCAAACACTTGCGAAAAACGGTGTAAAGGAGCTTATTGTTATAGCTCAGGACACCACACGTTACGGAACGGACATATGTGGAAAGCCTATGCTTTCACAGTTATTGCGAGAGCTTTGCAAAATTGACGGCATACGCTGGATAAGACTTCTTTATTGCTATCCCGACAGGATAAATGACGAGCTTCTTAAGACTATCGCAAGCGAAGATAAAATACTGAAATACATAGACCTGCCGCTTCAGCATTGCAGTAAAAACGTTCTGCGCGCAATGAACCGCAACGGTGACAGGGAAAGCATATCTTCGCTTATAAGGCATATAAGAGAAATGATACCCGGTGTTGTTTTGAGGACCACGCTTATTGCCGGTTTTCCGGGTGAGAGCGAAGATGACTTTGAGCAACTGTCCGAATTTGTTAATGAAATGAAATTTGAACGCCTCGGCTGCTTTGCGTATTCTCGTGAGGAAGATACCCCTGCCTACGATATGCCGAACCAGATAGACGAAGAAATAAAACAGCACCGTTGCGATCTTATAATGCAGCAGCAACAGCTTATTATGGAACGTTACAACGATAAGCTCGTCGGCGCATCCACAGAGGTGTTGTGCGAAGGGTATGACCGTGTGGCAGAGTGTTATGTGGGACGCACGGCAGCAGACTCTCCCGATGTGGACGGAAATATATTCTTCTATTCGGAGAAATCTCCCGAACCGGGCGATCTTGTAACAGTAAAAATAGACGAATACATAGGCTGTGACCCCATAGGTACACAAGTATAAAAATATGCAAATATACTAAAAAGAAGGTATCCGATGAATCTTCCCAACAAACTTACAATTTTAAGAATATGCCTTGTACCGTTTATGGTAGCATCGCTTTTGTGCAATTCTTTACCGCACAGATTTCTGATTGCGGGACTTATTTTCGGTGCGGCTTCGCTTACCGATCTGTTCGACGGAAAAATAGCAAGAAAAAGAAACCTTATAACAAGCTTCGGCAAATTTGCCGATCCGCTTGCAGATAAAATTCTTGTAATATCTGCGCTTTGCTGTTTTGTTGACTTGAGCCTTATAAGCAGCGTTGCGGTGATTTTGGTGCTTTTCAGAGAATTTGCAGTAACCTCAATACGTTTAGTTGCTGCCCAAAACGGCGAAGTAATAAGCGCGAATATGTGGGGCAAGGCGAAAACGGTAAGCCAGATGATAGCCGTTATAGTCGTGTTTGTAACGCAATATTTTGTCGAGTTGTGCGAAATGAGTATCATTGCGCTTTCAATAAACGACAGTATACTCACGGGTATTTACGTTATAAATAATGTATGTGTATGGATCTCGGTTGCACTCACCCTGATATCGGGAATAATATATATAAAAGACAATTTTAAGTATATTGACAATATGTGATAATTTGGGTGATATAAGCAATGTTCAACAAATTGAAAACAGAACTGAGATCTGTGATGAACAGGGATCCCGCCGCAAAAAGTATGGCGGAAGTATATTTTTTGTATCCCGGATATAAAGCTGTGAGACGGTATCGCAGAGCGCATTGGTTTTATAAAAGAGGGCTTACATTTATTGCGAGAATAATATCGCAGAGAGCAAAATACCGCACAGGCATAGAGATACACCCCGGAGCCACCATAGGCAGGGAGCTGTTTATAGACCACGGAACTGGCGTTGTGATCGGCGAAACAAGCGTGATAGGCGACTGCTGCACGATATACCAAAACGTAACTCTGGGCGGAACGGGTAAAGATAAGGGCAAACGCCACCCCACTGTGGGAAATAATGTTCTTATCGGTGCAGGGGCAAAAATTTTAGGTCCGATAAAAATAGGCGACAACGCACGAATCGCCGCAGGCGCAGTGGTTATTGAAGATGTTCCCGAAAACGCGACAGCCGTGGGCGTTCCCGCAAAAATTGTGAGAATTAACGGTATTAAACCGTCAAGCCTTGACCAGATACACGTCGGCGATCCGGTATCACAAAGAATTTCGATGCTTGATGACAGGATAAATCAATTAAGCGACAGGGTAACACGCCTTAATATGTCGTATCAAGATAACAAAGAACAGAAAAAAGAGGAAGGTAACAGTTTTGAAGATCTATAACACAATGACACGCAAAAAGGAAGAACTTGTAACATTAAAGCCGGGGGTAGTAAACATTTACGCCTGCGGACCGACTGTTTATAATTATATTCATATAGGAAACTCACGTCCTGCCTGCGTGTTTGACGTTTTGAGAAGATATCTTGAATACAAGGGCTATAAAGTGAATTTCGTTCAGAATTTCACAGATATAGACGATAAAATAATAAAAAGAGCAACAGAGGAAAACACAGATTACATCACCGTTGCAGAGAAATATATCAAAGAGTATAAAACCGACGCACAGGGGCTTAACGTCAGAGAAGCTACGGTCCATCCACGCGCGACAGAGAACATAGATGAAATAATAGACATAATAAAATCGCTTGTTGAAAAAGGGTATGCTTACAGAGCCGAAAACGGCGACGTTTATTTCAGAACGAATAAATTTTCCGAATACGGTAAGCTTTCGCACCAGCCCTTGGAGGATCTTGAGGCGGGCGCACGCATTATGATAGGTGAAATGAAAGAAAACCCGATGGACTTTGCCGTGTGGAAAGCCGCAAAGCCCGGCGAGCCTATGTGGGAGTCTCCGTGGGGAAACGGCAGACCCGGCTGGCACATAGAATGTTCCGCAATGGCGCGCAAATATCTCGGCGAGACTATTGATATACACTGCGGCGGACAGGATCTTATCTTTCCGCACCACGAAAACGAGATAGCCCAAAGCGAGTGCTGCAACGGAGTGCCCTTTGCGCGATATTGGATGCACAACGGCTATATCAATGTAGATAACCGCAAAATGAGCAAATCGCTTAATAACTTCTTTACGGTGCGCGATGTTGCCGGGGTATACGGATACGAAGCAATAAGATACCTTATGCTCGCTTCTCATTATCGCAGCCCTATAAATTACAGCACCGATATAATGGAACAGTGCAAATCGGCTTTGGAAAGACTGTATAATTGCCGCGAGAATTTAAGCTTTATTATTGAGAACTCCGCAGGCGAAATAATGCCCGACGAACAAAAAGTTCTTGAAGAAATGAGCAGACACAGAGAACGCTTTTCTAATGCAATGGACGACGACCTCAACACAGCCGACGCCCTTTCTGTGATATTTGACCTTACAAGAGAGATAAACACCAATATAAATGATAAGTCCTCAAAAGAGTTTGCCGAAAAATGCGCCGAATTGTTTGACGAGCTTACAGGTGTTTTGGGCATAATAAAAAGTGAAAAGACCGATTCTCTTGAGCAAGAAGTGGAAGATCTTATATCAAAGCGCACACAGGCGAGAAAAGACAGAGACTTTGCAACCGCCGATATGATACGCGACAAGCTTAAAGAGATGAATATAATATTGGAAGACACACCAATGGGTGTTAAATGGCACAAGGCGTAATTTGTTAATGCCCGATAATATGTGCGTAAAGGATGTATAAATTATGAGCTTTACACATCTTCATGTTCACAGCGAATATAGCCTGCTTGATGGTGCGTGCAGGCTGAAAGATTTAATTAAAAGAGTAAAAGAGCTTAACCAAAGCGCCGTGGCTGTTACAGACCACGGCGTTATGTACGGTGTTGTGGATTTTTATAAGCTTGCAAAAGAGCAAGGCATAAAGCCCATAATCGGCTGTGAGGTATATGTTGCGCAAGGCTCGAGACTCAGCAAAACCGTTGCCGACAGAAGCTCGTATCATATGATATTGCTTTGCAAAAACGAACAGGGTTACAAAAACTTGATATATATGGTGTCAAAGGCGTGGACCGAGGGCTTTTATTACAAGCCCAGAATAGACGAAGACCTTTTAAAAGACCACCACGAAGGACTTGTGTGTTTGTCTGCGTGCCTTGCCGGTGAAATTCCTTCGCTTATCGAGTCGGGAAATTACGCAGGCGCAAAAAGCAAAGCTCAGTATTATGATAACCTGTTTGGCAGAGGCAATTTCTATCTGGAACTGCAAAACCACGGTATTGCGGCACAGCAGGTCGTAAACAAAGAACTTATAAATATATCGAAAGAAACGGGCATACCGCTTGTTGTTACAAACGACTGCCATTACATTTCAAAAGAGGACAGCCGTGTTCAGCAAGTGCTGCTTTGCATACAAACGGGTCATAAATTGAGTGACGAAGACAAAATGGAATTTGAGACCGAGGAATTCTATATAAAATCCGAGGAAGAAATGAAAGCGGCTTTTCCCGGGCTTGGCGACGAACCTTTCAACAATACGCAAAAAATTGCCGAAATGTGCAATCTTGAATTTGAATTCGGGAAAACGAAGCTTCCGAATTACGAAGTGCCGAATAACGAAAACCATTACGAGTATTTCAAGCACAAATGCTATGAGGGCCTATATAAACGCTACGGCGAAACCCCCGATAAAAGTATTATCGACAGGCTTGAATATGAGCTTTCGGTAATAGATAAAATGGGATTTGTGGATTATTTTTTGATAGTTCAGGATTTTGTGAATTACGCAAAAAGCAAAAAGATCCCCGTCGGTCCCGGCAGAGGCTCGGGCGCAGGTTCAATAGCCGCCTATTGTATAGGGATTACGGGAATAGACCCCATTAAATACGATTTATATTTCGAGCGTTTTCTTAATCCCGAAAGGGTAAGCATGCCCGATTTTGATATCGACTTCTGCAAACGGCGCAGGCAAGAGGTAATCGACTACGTTATAGACAAATACGGCACAGACCATGTGGCACAGATAGTTGCGTTCGGAACAATGGCGGCAAAGGCGGCTGTGCGTGACGTGGGCAGAGTGCTTGATGTACCGTACGGAACGGTAAACGCAGTCGCAAAGCTTATACCGTTTGACTTATCTATGACGTTGGAGCGTGCTTTGGCGGAATCCAAAGAGCTTAAACAAAGATACGACACCGACCCTCAAATTTATGAGCTTATAAATCTGGCTATGAAATTGGAGGGTATGCCCCGACACGCCACCACTCACGCCGCGGGTGTTGTTATAACCGATAAGCCCGTAAGTGACTATGTTCCGCTTTCAATGAATGATAATGCCATTGTAACGCAATATGAGAAAACCAACATAGAAAAGTTGGGGCTTCTTAAAATGGATTTTTTGGGGCTGAGAAATCTTACCCTTTTAAGTGACACCATAGAGCTTATAAAAGAAAAACATCCCGATTTTTCTCCCGATGATATCAAAAAGGACGATCCCAAAGTATTCGAAATGCTTTCAAAAGGGTTGTCGGAGGGCGTGTTCCAGTTTGAATCGCCCGGTATGAAAAAGGTGCTTGCGCAGATGAAGCCGACTTGTATTGAAGATCTTGTTGCGCTTACCTCTTTGTACCGCCCCGGCCCGATGGACTCCATACCCCAATACATTAAAAACAGGCATAATCCGATAAATATAACCTACAAGCACCCCCTTTTGGAGCCGATACTCAAGGTTACCTACGGCTGCATTGTGTATCAAGAGCAGGTAATGCAGATATTCAGAAGCCTTGCGGGCTACTCTCTGGGGCGCGCCGATGTTGTAAGGCGCGCAATGAGCAAGAAAGACAAAGCTACAATGGAGCGCGAAAAAGAGATATTCATAAACGGCTTAAAAGACGAAAACGGCAGCATTGTTGTTGAGGGCTGCAAAAGAAGAGGCGTGGACGAAAAGACTGCGTTGTCTGTTTTCTCTGAAATGGAGAGTTTTGCAAGCTATGCCTTCAATAAATCTCACGCAGCGGCATACGCCAACATTTCTTACGAAACGGCGTGGTATAAATGCAGGTATACGAAAGAGTTTATGTCGGCATTATTGACGAGCGTATCGGATAACACAGACAAGCTCAATAAGTATATAACCGAGTGCAAGAGGCTTGGAATAAAGGTCTTGCCGCCGCATGTGAACGAAAGCGAGCGAGACTTTACCGCCACGCCGCAGGGAATAAGATACGGCCTGATAGCAATAAAAAATCTCGGCAACAATATGATAAAAGAGATAACAGCCCAAAGAAAAGCGGAAAAATTCACGTCTTTTTACGATTTTTGCAAAAGGCTTTGCGGCAAAGGCATGAATACGCGTTGCGTTGAAAACATTATAAAATGCGGAGCGCTTGACGGTCTTGACGCAAACAGAAAGCAAATGCTTCTCTCGGCAAAAAGCATTATGGAACAGCTTGCGTATGAACAGCATAATAACCTTAACGGACAACTTAATCTGTTCGACTTTTGCTCTGAGGAAGACAAAAAATCAGCTATGCCCGTTATCCAAAAAGCTGAAGAATACAGCAAAAAAGACTTGTTGAATATGGAAAAGGAAGTTACGGGTATGTATTTGAGCGGACACCCGCTCAGCGAATATGAGAAGATCATCGAAAACGGAAGCTTTGATTTGCTGAGCGATATTACTTCCGGCGGAGAGAACAAGGAAATATCCGAAGGCAAAACCGTGCATTTGGCGGCGGTTCTGCAAGAGGTGAATGTAAGGACTTCAAAAAACAACTCCCGTTTTGCCATAACCGTGATAGAAGATATGACGGGCAGTGTGGAAATGCTTATCTTTTCAAGGGTGTTTGAGAATTGCGAGCCGCAATTGAAAGAGGGCGCTGTTGTTGAGATATTTGCTTCCGTCAGCACACAGGATGACAGTATAAAACTTATCTGCAACAGCTTACAGCCTTTGAAAAATTACAAAAATACCGCCGACACAAATAGAGAAGAACCCAACTTTACAGATTACACAAAAACAAAAAGGATGTATTTAAGATTCCCGTCCGAGAGCAGTGACGAGCTAAAAGAGGCGGAGCTTGTTCTTGATGTGTTTATGGGAGGAAAAACGCCTGTATCTTATTATTTTGAAGACACGAAAAGCTATGTTCACCTTCCGAAACAAAAATGCGTCTCGTTAAATGAACCTATGATAAATGAACTCAGAAAACGCATAGGGAACGAAAATGTTGTCCTTAAATAAAAAATATTTGCTTGAAATGCCCGATATTATCTGATATAATATCGGCACAGGCAAATACGCAGGTATAATTTAGTGGTAGAATATCAGCTTCCCAAGCTGAGTATGCGGGTTCGATTCCCGTTACCTGCTCCAGCGGCGAGCCGCCGCACCCAATTCGCGTTCAGAGAATTTTCCGGGCGCGATATTTTTTTGCACGCGATAAAATCACTTGCGTTATGAACACTCGCACCAAAGCGAAAATCCTTTCACGCAAGTGGCGGGGTTTTCGCATTTTTTATACAACTTTCCGCTAAAATAGCCGTAATGCATTGACAATATTCTTGTCGGTACTATATAATATAATTACCAAATTTGGAGGTGTATATATGCGCAAATTCAGAACAGTTTTATCCATCATTATTGTTGGACTTCTGGCTTTCGGTACGCTTACCGTATCGGCAGCAGAGCTCGACGCCTCAAAGGGCGTTACCAATTATGATCTGTGGCTTGGCTCTAAACAGGTAACGAGCTCCAACTGCAACAACATATTAGGTGACAACACGGCAAGTTTTAATCCCTCAAACAACACGCTTACACTTAATAACCATACAAGAATTGACTATTATCAGGATTTTATGATCGCCTCAAAGCTTGATGAGCTGACCGTAAAGGGTACATATAATATGAGCGGCAGCAATAAGACGATCTACGGAATTTTTTCCGAGGAAAATCTGATACTTGACGGTAACTTTGATTTTATAGCTACCGACTGCGGTATTCTCGCACAAGGCGACCTTACCTTTAAGTCCGGCACAATAAAAGCAACTGCTGTCGGCGCAACTGGTGTAAACGATGCAACGGGCATTGCCTGCGGCGGGGTGTTTACAGTGGAAAACGGCATTACAAGAGTAGAAGCAAAGGGCGCGTTTGCAGGCATAGAGAGTACTGAATATTCCTTTGGCTCTACCGTAGACGTTACTACACCTGTAAACTATGAGTTCAAGCACCCGATCGGCTACGGCGGAACTTTTGTTTACGCTGAGGGCGGCTCTGCACCTGCAACAAATGTCGTTATAGGCCAGGCAGGCTCAACCACAATACATTACAACGTATGGGTAGGAGACAAAGAGATAACAAGCAGAAACCGTACAAACATATTGGGCGACGGAAAAGCAAGCTTTGATCCCGAAACCAACACCTTAACACTTAATAATCCTACAATATCAGGCTCCTATACATCAGCTAATAACGAGAACACATTTAAGATATTCTCTGAGAATACAAACCTGACCTTAAAGGGCAGTTATACTATGAATTCTGCCGAGTGCTACGGCGGTATCCGCTCTAAAAAGAGCCTTACACTCGACGGCGATTTCAAATTTATGGCTACGAACTTTGTTGTTTCGGTAGAGAATCTTTTGACGGTAAAATCCGGTACGCTTACTGTTGTTTCTAACGGTGAGAACGCCATTGGAATAAACGCCGGCACATTGATAATCTCGAATACGATAACCAAATTTGACGTAAAGGCATATATTTGCGCTTCTGCAAGAAACATACAGGTCGGAGATGATCTGAAATTTACCACGCCGGAAGACGGTACGCTCGGACAAGAACAAAACACAGGATATCAGTTTTTCTGTGATTCGAGTGGCAACACATTACATCACGTAGTTATCGAGCCTAAAAATGAGACCCCGACTGTTTCATATAACCTCGTTTTAGGAAATACACCCGTAACAAATAAAAACAAAGACGACATATTAGGCGACGGCGGTAAGGCAAAGTATGACCCCGATACAAAGATACTTACCCTTAACAACCCTACCATCAACGGTTATTTTACGTATAATTCAAACAACTACAAGATCCTTGCAATGGATGATGTAACAGTTGAAGGCAGCTACACCATGCCTCAGGAAATAACGATATACACTGGCTTGTACGGTGACAAGACCATTACCTTAAAAGGAGAATTTTCTTTTAACGGTTCTTATACAGCCGTTAACGCAAGGGGAGATATAACCGTAAGCTCAGGCTCGCTTAAAGCTGTAAGCAGCAGCGCGTCCTCTATCGCACTTTACAGCATGAGCGGTAACATAATCATTAATAACGGAGTTACAAAGACCGATCTCAGCGGCGGATACATTGCTGCATTGGGTAAGAAAATTAACCTTGGCGACGAAATGGCGATAACTTCTCCAAGCGGCGCACAGATTGTCGACGTTAGCGGTCAGGACCTTCAAACTATTATAGTTCCGCCAAGCACCATTTCCAAAAGCGTTGTTATAGAACCGGCGCCTGTTGTTCCCCCTGTTAAGACCTATAATGTTTGGCTCGGTGAAAAGCAGGTAGACGAAAACAACAAAGATGATATCTTAAATGACGGCGGCAAGGCGAAATATGACCCCGATACAAAAACTCTTACCCTTGACAAGCCCACCGTCAGCGGCTCGCATACATACGATTCAAACAATTACAAGATCTTCACGCTTGACGACATAACAATAGAAGGCAGCTACACCATGCCTGAGGACACAGCAATATACGCGGGCCTATACGGTGAAAAGACAGTTACGCTGAAAGGCGATTTTTCACTTAACGGTACTTATTCTGCTGTTAAAACAAAGGGAGATATAACCGTAAGTTCAGGCTCTTTTAAGGCTTCATGCAGCGGTACGTCATCTTTTGCCGTTTACAGCACACAAGGCAACATAAATATTAATAACGGAGTAACTAAGGTTGAGATTAACAGCGGTTACGTTGCCGTAGTAGGCAAGACTATAACCCTCGGCAGCGAAATGGAAATATCCTCTCCGGAAGACGCAGAAATAGTAGACGTTTCCAACCAGGATTATCAAACTATCGCGGTTTATCCGGGAACTATTGTCGTAAACGTGGTAATAGAGCCGAAAAAGGCTGACGATACCGATGATTCCGACAACACGGACACAACAACAGATACATCAAGCAATTCCGACGATACAGATATATCATATAGCCTGTGGGTTGGCGCAACTCAGGTTACTTCGAAAAACAAGGACGATATATTGGGAGACGGCGGAAAAGCCAAGTTTGATCCGAAAACAAACACACTTACCCTTAATGATCCCGTTATCAACAGCAAGTACTCCGATTCTAACGCAACTAATGAATCAAAGATATATTGTAGAGAAATCGACTTGACAGTAAAAGGCAGCTACCATATCGAACAAGCAGATGCAAATTGCGGCATAAGAGTATTTCACGGTTCATTGACATTAAGCGGTGATTTTACCCTCAGGGGTAAAATATACGGCATAGTTGCTTCAAACGACATAATTGTCGCTTCGGGCAATATTAAAGCTTTTGCCAATATGTGGAATGGCGTTGCCGCCAATCACGGCAAGCTTATTATAAAAAATGAGATCGAGTGTTTCGAAGCGAAAGGCGAGACAAGCCCCGCTTTGGTTGCCGAAAACGGAATTGAGCTTGACAGTGATTTGTATGCGGAAGTTCCGGAAAACGGTGCCCTTGACAGTTCTAAACATGTTGTGATAAAACACAAGCCTGTAGTAAAATACAATCTTTGGATCGGCTCCACACAGGCTGACTCTCGCAATAAAGACGACATATTAAATGACGGCGGCACCGCAAAATTCGATCCCGAAACAAACACTTTGACGCTTGACAATCCTACCGTTGAAGGCACTATTGAAGATGATACCGGCTGGAACAACTGCAACATGAGGGCTTCCGGGATCAATCTTACCGTAAAAGGCGAATATCATATGACGGAGTGTGTATCGTCCTTTGGCATATATGTGGACAGTGGTACATTGACGCTTGACGGCGACTTTACATTTATAGGCGCTTATGCAGGTATATACAGTGAAGATAATATGACATTTGCGGGCGGCACGATAAAAGCATTCGGTCATCCTGACGGCCCTGTTCGCGAGGGTATTTTTACAAACGGAAAGTTTATTGTTGAAGACGGTATAACGAGAGTAGAATCTCAAAGCTACAGGAGCTCCGGTATATGCGCGGACAGAGGCATAGAGTTAAATAACAATATTATTATTGATCCTATAGGCGGAAGAGTGGCACCGTATTTTGATGACGAACCCGACGACAACCCTGACGGTATGAAGAAAATAGTAAATGCCGACGGTACTTCCGCGGAAAAGGTAGTAATAGTAAATTTAGCAAATGTTTTTGAGGGCGAAGGCACTGAGGAAAGTCCTTATCTCATAAATGATAAATATGATTGGGAATTACTGGCACTTTTTGTATCGGCAGGATATAATACAAGCGATATGCACTTCAAATTGACAGATAATATCGAAGCTTCAACTTCAATAGGGACGGAAGAGCACCCGTTTACAGGCACATTTGACGGCGACGGTCACACAATAACATTAAATCTCGAATCGGAGGGTTATTTCTGCGCGCCGTTTTCGTATATCGGCGGAGCAACAATAAAGAACCTCAAAACAGACGGCATGGTAAAGGGTGATATGCACTGCTCGGGTCTTGTAGGAAGCGCAAGATCGGAAAATCTTATTGAAAACTGTGAGGTTGCGGCAGAAATAATTTGTGATAAAACGCATTGCGGCGGTATATTGGGACACGGCGGTACCTCTGCGACCACTATTACCGACTGTGTATTTTCAGGTAAGCTTGAAGGTGAAGAACGCAGTAATTTCGCCACAATATGGGGCTGGAGCGACAACGGCTCAACGCCTGTGATCAAAAATTGCCTTGATGTAAGCGAAAGCGCTTTCCCATTAGGGATAGGAGAGCCCAAAGGAACAGTTACGAACTCTTATTATACAAACCCCGATAAATATGAAGCTGCCGACCGCGGATGGGAAGACAATGGCAAGCTTGCATATGTTGTTGAAGGCGACGGCATAGAAATAAAGCTTAACGGTGAAACAGGTGTAATGTATGACGGCAAAATCTACGCAGCCCCGGGAGAAACAGTTGTTATAGAGCTTCCCGATGCGGACGTACTTTATGTTTTCAGCAACGGTAATGTTGAGATAGACGGCAACACCGTTACCTTGACCATGCCTGCGGAAAATGTTAAGGTATTGATGCTTATATCAATCTCCGTAGAAGAAATGCCTGCAAAAACTGTCTATTATACAGGCGAAGCTTTAGATGCGGCAGGTCTTAAAATCAAGCTTGACTACAGCGACGCCTCGAGTGAGATAATTACAGAAGGCTTTGAATTGAGCGGATTTGATTCAAGCACAGAAGGCGAAAAGATCATCACCGTTACATACGGCGGAAAAACTGCAGAGTTTAAAGTTACGGTCATTAATAACGAAATTATATCTCTTGCTATTGTTAATCAGCCTGAAAAGACCGTATATTATATTGGGGAAGAACTAGATACGACAGGATTGCAGCTTAAAGCCGAATATGAAGACGGCACAAAAGAAGAGCTGACCGAAGGCTTTGAATTAAGCGGGTTTGATTCAAGCACAGCAGGAGAAAAGACTGTTACCGTTACATATCAGGGTAAAACAGCGCAATTTAATGTTACGATAAAAGAAAACGGAATTGTTTCTCTTGCTGTTGTTCAACAGCCTGAAAAGACCTTGTATTATGTTGATGAAGAACTTGATTTAACAGGCTTGAAGCTTGAAGCCGAATATGAGGACGGCTCAAAAGAAACGTTGACTGAAGGCTTTGAAATAAGCGGTTTTGATACAAAAACAGAAGGCGAACAGTCAATATCCGTTACATACAAGGATATGACAGCAGAGTTCAAAGTGACTGTCAAGAAATTGGTATTGCTGGGCGATGTAAACGGAGACGGTGAAATAACCATTTTAGACGCTGTTTATATTCAAAAGTACCTGGCGGAGATACCTGACAAAGATTTCAATATTTCCGCCGCCGATGTTACAGAGGACGGCACCGTAACACTTATAGATGTAGTATACATTCAAAGGTGGCTCGCCAAGCTGCCCTGCAGCGATAAGATAGGTCAGCCCATGTGATGATTCAAAGCGGTGCAATCAACTTTTTAATCAAATTTTTGAAATGCGCTAAATAAAAAAATAATTTCTACACCCGTGGGATGTGATTTTACAAAACATCCCGCGGGTGTCTTTTATAAAAAATAAGTTAAGCTAATAATTACCAAAAATTACTATGCGCAAAATTAAAAAAATCTTTCAAAAGTATTGCAATTTTGTTGCATAAAGGGTATAATCTAAGAAACAAAGTGGTAGATTGTGGTGCCAAGTGTAAAAACAGTGGTGAAAAGATGCATATCTATCCCAATTTATGAAAGGAAACGACGATCTGCGGATTTGCCGGGGATAATGCTATGATGACAAGACTTATCGGTTCTTATCAGCATAATATCGACCAAAAGGGTCGTGTAATAATACCTGCAAAATACCGTGAGTGCTTAGGTGAAGTGTTTTATATTACCTGCGGCACGGACGGATGTCTTTTTGTTATGCCCGAAAAGCAGATCGAAATAATAGAAGAGCGGATAGCGGCGCTGCCAATTTCGCAAACATCGGGGTTTCAGCGTATGTTTTACTCTTTGGCAAGCGAGTGCCAGCCCGACAAACAGGGGAGAATCCTGATTCCGCAGGTTTTGAGAGATTACGCAGGTCTTGAAAAAGACGTTACAATAATAGGCGCAGGCACACACCTTGAGATATGGAATTCCGAAAGCTGGAGCAAGGCGCAGAGCAATATCAACCCGGACGATTTTCTTTCGCTTATGAGCAACATAGGCTTATAAGACGGGGGGATAAATAAATGGAGTTTTCACATACGACCGTTCTTTTGAACGAAGCGGTTGAAGCACTTAATATAAAGTCCGACGGGATATATATAGACGCAACGGCAGGCGGTGGCGGCCATTCCGCAAAAATACTTGAAAAGCTCACTAACGGAGTGCTGATTTCAATAGACAGAGACCCCGACGCAATAGATGTGGTGAAAAAGAGGTTTGAAAATAACCCTTGTTCAGTGGTGGTAAAGTCAAATTATTCGGAATTGAAGAATGTCGCAAATTCGTTGGGCTATTTAAAGGCGGACGGCGTTTTGCTCGATCTGGGGGTATCCTCGTGGCAGTTTGACTGCGCAGAGAGAGGCTTTTCTTATCATAAAGAGGCGCCTCTTGATATGAGAATGAGCAAAGAAGGCGTGTCTGCGTATGATTTGGTGAACACTTATACCGCCGAACAGCTTTCAAGAATATTCACCGAATACGGAGAAGAAAAATTTGCTTATAAGATTGCAAAGCTGATAGAGAAAAAGAGAATGCTTGAGTCGATAGAAACGACGACTCAGTTAGCGGATATAATAAGTTCGGCGTATCCTGCGGCGGCAAAAAGGGACGCTCACCCCGCCAGAAAAGTTTTTCAAGCGTTAAGGATCGCCGTAAACGGAGAGATAGAGGCGCTGCGACCAAGCCTTGAAAGCGCATTTGATCTGCTTGAAAACGGCGGCAGGCTTGCGGTCATAACGTTTCACTCTATAGAGGACAGAATCGTAAAGCAATGTATGAGTGAGTGGACGAAAGGCTGTATTTGCCCGAAGGATTTTCCCATATGCGTATGCGGAAGAACACCTGCGGCAAAGCTTGTTTACAAGCACCCCATAATCCCCTCAAATGAAGAAATAAGCCGAAACAACAGAAGCAGAAGCGCAAAGCTGAGGGTTTGCGAAAAGCTGCACGAAAGATATTGATAAAAACACAGGAAAGGATGATAGGCATGTCTTACAATTATGACAATTTAGCGTATGATTTGTCTTTATTTGAGACACCGTCATCAAAAAGCAAAACGACGAGAAAACCTTTGGGCGGCGAAAAAAACAATTCGCTTAAAGAAATTTCTATATATGATACAGACAGCGAAAAAGACTTTGATAACGAAGAATTTGACGTTACAAAGATGGGAACAAAGCCCAAAGAGATAGTAAAAAGACACCCTTTTAAGGTGCTGGGCTACGGAGTTATGCTCATATGCACCGCCGCTGCTTTGATAGCAATGCTCTGCGGTCAGGCACAGCTTACCGAGCTTAACCAAAAGATAAACGAGGCAAATTTGAGCCTCAACGAAAAGGAAAGTATATACATTCAAAACGAAATGAAACTGGAGGCTGAGCTTTCACCCGAAACGGTAGAGTATTACGCAAGCAAGGTTTTGGGAATGACGAAGCTCGATAACTCGAAAAAAGAATTTATCAAGCTTTCGGAAGGTGACAAGGCTGTTATAGCCGAAAAGAATAATACGGCATTTGGCGAACAGATATTTGAGCAGTTTATCTCGCTTTGGGAATAAATATATAACGGCAAAAATATATATTAAAGTAAAGATTTATACAGAAAGGGTAGGGCGATGCCCTGCCCTGATTTACATTATTGAAGGGAGCCTGAAGTCTTGAAAAAACTGGGAGCAAAAGACAAAATACAAAAGCGAACTTGGATAATTCTGGCTTTGATAGTGGGCTTGGGATTTGTTACAATTATAGGAAAACTGTTTCTTGTTCAGGTGGTGCAGGGCGAAGAACTGTCTACAAAAGCGCTTGACCAGCAATTAAAAGACACTTCCATAGGCGCAAAGCGCGGAACCATTTACGATTGCAACGGAAAAGTAATAGCAAAAAGTGCGACTGTGTGGAAACTGGCGCTCGAGCCGACATATTTTGAGGATGACGAGCAAAGAGAATACGTAGCCAAAGGTATTGCAGATATTTTGGATACCGACTATGAAAAGATCTTTGAAAAGACGAAAAAAAACGTATACTATGTTGACATAAAGAGTAATATAGAAAACGACGTAAAAGACGAACTTGTAGAATTTAAAAAAGAAGTTACGGAAAAATATTTAAAGCTTGCGAACGTAATTTATTTGATAGAAGATTATAAGAGATATTATCCCTACGGTACATTTGCATCGTCCGTGATAGGCTTTACGGGTTCCGACGGTCAGGGACTTGCAGGGCTTGAATATCAGTATGACGAGGTACTCAGCGGCACACCGGGCAGAGTGCTTACTGCAGTAGACGGCACGGGAAAAACCGAGATGCCTTACGAATACGAATATAAGGTAGACGCAATAAACGGATATAATCTTGTTCTCACCATAGACGAGACCGTTCAGCGAATAATGGAAAAATACCTTAAACAGGGATTGATAGACAACGCCGTTTATAACCGAGGCGCCGCTATTATGATGAATGTTAAAACAGGCGGCATAATAGGAATGGCGGTTGAGGAAGGTTTTGACGCAAACGACCCATTTAAACTTGTGAGTGAAGCCAAAAAAGAAGAAATAGCCGCACTGCCCGAAGATGAGCAAGACGCCGAGACAAGCAAGGCGCTTTCCGAGCAATGGAGAAACAAAGCCGTTTCGGATACATATTATCCCGGATCGGTATTCAAAATAATCACATCTGCAATGGCACTGGAAGAAGGCGCAATAACGCTCGATTCACAGTTCACCTGCACAGGTGCGTATTCACCTTATGAAGGCGTTAACCCCATACCGTGTCACAACACGGCAGGTCACGGAACACAAACATTTCCGCAGGCGTTGTGCAACTCCTGCAACCCTGCGTTTATGATGATAGGTCAAAAGGTCGGGGCGGAAAAGTTTTGGGAATACTATAAAGCGTTCGGATATTCCGAAAAAACAGGTATAGACCTTCCGGGCGAGGCGGACGATATATTCTTCAGTCAGGACGGCTCAATGGGTCCTGTTGACCTTGCTGTTTCGAGCTTCGGACAGGGATTTTCAATTACCCCCATACAGATGATAACGGCAGTTGCGTCGGTAGTAAACGGCGGAAATCTTATGCAGCCGTATCTTGTATCTCAGATAGTTGACGATGACGGAAATATCATATCGGCAACAGAGCCTACGGTAAAAAGACAGGTAGTGTCAAAAGAAGTATCAGAAGAGCTTTGCAAAATACTTGAAGAAAACGCCGTAAGCGGCGCTGCCAAAAACGGATATGTTACAGGTTACAGAGTAGGCGGAAAGACAGGAACATCGCAAAGACTCGCAGATATAAACGGCGACGGCATACAGGACTATATAGCGTCTTTCTGCGGATTTGCCCCTGCCGATGATCCGCAATATATAATGCTCGTGTACTACGATTCACCTCAGGGCGACAGCTATTACGGAAGCACGGTTGCTGCACCTGTTTTCGCCAAAATTATGACAGAGGTTTTGCCGTATTTAGGCGTAGAAGCTCAATATACAGAAGAAGAACTCGCAAATATGAGTACAACAGCGGGAGCGTATACGGGCGTTTCTGTCAGCGATGCAAAAACGGCAGTCATAAATGACGGATTTGCGCCTGTTGTTTACGGAAACGGCGATGTTGTACTGTCACAGATACCGGCAGGCGGGGCGACGATCCCGCAGGACGGAACGGTAGTTTTGTTCACAGACGAAAATGCGGAAAAAGAGACGGTCAAAGTGCCGGATCTTGTAGGAATGAGCATTGCCGAAGCAAACAGAAGCGCGGCGTTGTTTAACCTGAATGTAAGTATATCGGGTTCGGCTTCAAGCAGTAATTGTATATCATATTCACAGGATATTGAGGCGGACACCGAGGTAAAACCGGGCACCGTAATTACCGTAAGCTTCTGTGAAACGGGTGTGGCAGACTAAAAATAAACCGTTTAATAAAATGATATTTCACTGTTTAAATAAAAGTTAATTGTTAATCGGTACTATAAAAACAAGCTTTCTTTGGCGGAGGAAATAATATGAAATTTATGGAAATAATTATGGTGTTCGTATCGGCGATATCTGCTTTGGCGGTTTCCGCAATATCGGGAAGATTTCTCGTTCCTTTTCTCAGAAAAGTTAAGTGCGGTCAAACCATTAAAGATATAGGTCCTGCGTGGCATAAAGGCAAGCAGGGAACACCTACAATGGGCGGCATAATGATAGTGATAGGTATGCTTGTGTCGCTTGTTATAACCGCCTGCGTATACTTTGCGGCGGGTGAAGGAAGTTTATTGTTCCCCAATGCGGAATATTGCGCACGCATAGGCGGCGGTATTGTAATGGCGCTGCTTTTTGGAGCTATCGGCTTTATTGACGATTATATCAAGGTTGTGAAAAAACAGAATTTAGGCTTAAAGGCACGCCAAAAGCTTGTTTTGCAGTTTGCCGTGGCGGCGTTGTATCTTTTTTCACTTAAGATGGCGGGTGCCACGAGCGAAACATATATACCGTTTGTCGGACCCGTTAATTTAGGCATTTTTTACTGGATAATTGCCGCAGTGGCAATAGTGGGAATAGTTAACGCCGTTAACCTTACCGACGGTATAGACGGACTTAACGGCTCGGTTACGTTTTTTGCGGGACTTATTATGTTTTTGATATGCTCTCAGCTCAGGCTTATGGGGCTTGAATATTTTGCAACAGCTTTAAGCGGCGCCTGTCTGGGATATTTGGTATGGAATTTTTATCCTGCCAAGGTGTTTATGGGCGACACGGGATCACTCTTTTTGGGCGGTGCAGTTTGCGCATTGCTTTTCGGCTGTAATTTGCCGATACTTGTTTTGCTTGTGGGGATAATTTACCTTGCGGAAATGCTTTCGGTAGTTTTGCAGGTAGTTTACTTTAAGCTTACTCACGGAAAAAGGCTGTTCTTAATGAGCCCCATTCATCACCATTTCGAGAAAAAGGGCTGGAAAGAAACAAAGATAGTAACCGTTTTCAGTGCGGTGCAGTTTATATTCGGCATTGCGGCGTATATTATTGTGATATTCGGTGTTAAGTAATATACTAAATTTGATTGAAAGAAGAGATGCAAAGTGGCAGACACAGCAGCAAAAAGCAGAAGCTTAAAGCGCCCTGCAACCCCTTCAAATACAAGAAAATTAAAAAAACCCGGTTTCTTTAATGCAAAATCGGGGTTTGATATGCCGTTCTTTGTAATAGTGCTGGTATTGGTCGTTGTTGGACTTATTGTTATGTTTTCGGCAAGCTACCCTTCGGCATATTATTACAAAGGAAACAGTTATGCGTATTTTTTGCCTCAGTTAAGGTCTGTAATAATCGGCATCGGTGCAATGATCGTGGTATCTTTTGTAGATTACAGACAGTTAAGACGTTTTGCCTATATGGTATTTGCGATATCAGTGGTGCTGCTTATTGCGGTTCTTATCGTGCCTTCCGAGGGCGATGTTAAACGATGGATGACCATAGGAATACAATTTCAGCCTTCGGAAATAGCAAAGTTCGCAACAATTTTGATATTGGCTTGCTGGACATCTACGCACAGCGAAAGTATGGATAAATTTAAAGAAGGCGTGCTTTTGCCCGGCGTATTTGTTGCTGTAACGTGCGCGCTTTTAATGCTTGAGCCTCACTATTCGTGCATTGCTATTATACTTATACTTACAATGGTTATGCTGTTTTTATCGGGTGTTAAGGGAATATATTTTATTGTGGGAATAGGCGCGGTAGCCGCGTTGTTCGCAATTTTGTATTCCACGGGGGCGCTCGCGGGATACCTTGAGAAAAAATTCTCAGGCTGGGGAACAGCCCTTACATACATAAACGACGACCAGTGGCAAAACCAAACTTGGCAGACAAGAAACTCGCTTTATGCCATCGGTTCGGGCGGTTTGCTGGGATTGGGACCCGGACAGTCAAGGCAAAAACATTTGTTTTTACCTGAGCCGCAAAATGACTTTATTTTCGCAATAGTTTGCGAAGAACTCGGATTTATAGGCGCGCTCGTTATTTTACTCGCGTTTGCATATCTTGTTTACAGAGGAATAAGAGTTTGCATGAGAGCTCCCGATATATTCGGAAGACTTCTTGGAACGGGTCTTTGCGCACAAATTGGATTACAGGTCATACTTAATGTTCTTGTTATCACAGACTGCCTGCCCAACACGGGTATCAGCTTTCCGTTTTTCAGCTACGGAGGAACATCTATGATAATGCTTTTAATGCAGATGGGAGTCGTGCTTTCCATCACGCGAAGCGCACGTGCGGAAAAAATGTAGTTATCGGAGGGTATTATTTTGAGAGTGATACTTGCAGGCGGAGGAACCGCGGGACACATAAATCCCGCTCTGGCGATAGCCTCTTACATAAAAACACAGTTGCCCGATACCGAAATCCTTTATATCGGCGCAAAAAACGGAATGGAAGAAACACTTGTTCCCAAAGCAGGCTTTGATTTTAAGTCCATAAGAATAAGCGGTTTTAAAAGAAGTTTTTCGCCGTCCGCTATAAAGCATAATGCAGTTACACTGAAAAGGGCCGTAACGGCGCAGTCGGAAGCAAGAAGAATAATAAAAGAATTTGCCCCCGATATCTGTATAGGAACAGGCGGATATGTAAGCGGACCTGTTTTGAGAGCTGCCGCAAAAATGAAAATAAAAACGGCAATTCACGAGCAAAATGCCTTTCCCGGGGTAACAACAAAGATATTATCCAAATATGTCGACAAGGTTATGCTTGCCGTGTGGGACGCCAAAGACCATATAAAAGGGCGCGAAGATTTTGTGCTGACGGGAAACCCCGTAAGAGAAGAGATAATCCACGCCGATAAAACACAGGCGCGCAGAAAAATGAACCTTGATAAAAGACCGCTTGTTCTGTCATTCGGCGGAAGTCTCGGCGCGCGCAAATTAAACGAAGCGGTAGCAGAGCTGATAGCCCGAAGCGGAAAGGATAAAAGATATTATCATATACACGCAACGGGAAAATCGGGTTATGAGGCGTTTAAAACAATGCTCACCGAAAAGTGCGGTTATGATTATAATAAATGCGAAAACATTGATATAAGAGAATACATTTATGATATGCCCGACTGCATAGCCGCGGCAGACCTTGTTATATCAAGGGCAGGGGCGATCTCGCTCAGCGAGATACAGGCACAGGGTAAGCCTTCGGTGCTTGTGCCGTCGCCTTATGTTGCAGAAAACCACCAATACCACAACGCTATGGCTTTGGTAAACAAAAAAGCCGCTTCTATGATAGAAGAAAAAGACTTAACGGGCGAGGCACTGATAAAAACAGTTGATAAAATGCTTGCCGACAGGCAGGTGCTTGAGGAGTATTCCGCAAATGTAAAAAAGACCGCGATACTTGACTCCAACAAACGAATATTTGACGTTATTATGTCGCTGGTAAGATAATATTTGATTTCACCATAAAACACGCTTTTGCATAGAATATCAAAGAGTAATTTCCGTGCAGAAAGGGTGTTGTTAATGTCAAAGTTGGTGATTGAAGGCTTACGACCGCTTTGCGGTGAGATCAATGTTCAGGGAGCAAAAAACAGCGCGTTGCCGATACTTGCAGCAAGCGTTGCCGCAAGGGGCGAAAGCGTAATACATAATTGTCCGCGATTGTCAGATATAGACGTTACTATAAAAATACTGAGATATTTGGGTTGTAAGGTGACCCGTGAGGGAAACACGGTAACGGTGGATTCTACGGATATTATAAGAGACGATATCCCGCTGGAGCTGATGCGCGAGATGAGGTCGTCGATTATATTTCTCGGTGCGCTTATAAGCGCGGCAGGTCACGCAAGGGTATCATTTCCCGGTGGGTGCGATCTGGGACCCAGACCGATAGATATACATTTAAAAGCCCTCAGAAAAATGGGGATAACCGTAAATGAGCACAGGGGCTTTATCGACTGCACAATAAATAAAAACATAAAAGGCTGCAAGCTGGCGCTTGAATTTCCCAGTGTAGGCGCAACCGAAAATATAATTTTGACCGCAGTTAAGGCGCAGGGCAGAACAATTATCACAAACGCTGCTGCAGAGCCGGAAATAATAGATTTGTGTGATTTTTTGAACAGCTGCGGCGCAAAGATAACGACAGGCGACTCGGGTACAGTGATAATTGACGGTGTGAGCACACTAAACGGTTGCAGCCACTGTATAATACCCGACAGGATAGCCGCTGCCACATATATGTGCGCAGGTGCGGTCTGCGGCGGAGATATAGTATTAAACGGAGGTATACCATCACATTTGAGCGCAGTTATACCTGTTTTTGAAGAATGCGGCTGTATTATTATGCAAGAGCAAAGCAAACTCAGAGTTATCGCGCCCGACAGGCTTAAGGCGCCGAAATTTATAAGAACAATGCCGTATCCCGGCTTTCCCACAGACGCTCAGCCGCCGGTTATGGCGCTTGCAACGCAATGCGACGGGACGACTGTTTTTGTCGAAAACATATTTGAGAGCAGATATAATCACATAAGCGAGCTGATAAGACTTGGAGCTAAAATCAAGCTTGAAGGCAGAGTTGCGGTCGTTGAAGGCAACACTTCGCTTTACGGCACAAATATTCACGCATTCGATTTAAGAGGGGCTGCCGCACTTGTTACGGCGGCGTTGTGTGCCGAGGGAAAAACGGTTATTTACGATACCGACTATTTAGAGCGGGGATATGAAGATTTTGACGTAGTGTTAAACTCGCTCGGCGCATCAGTCAAAAAAATATAAGCATAAAAGGATGTTCAATATGGCAGAACGCAACAACGGGCATTACACACAAAAGAATAACAACAGACGTGATATAAACTACTCGCGGATGTCGCCTAAGTCACGGGATAACTCAAAGCTTGTGCGTAAAAACGAAAGCGTTGAGTCTTTGCGCAGAAAGAAAGCGCCCGAAAACGCTCGCCCCCAGAGGACCCGTATGCCGAGAAACAATGCGTTGAGCCGTAACAGCTCTAAGACAATAGAGATATACAGCGAAAGCTTTGAAAAAGAATTCAAGCCGAATAATTCACGTGCAATTTCTCCTGCAAGAAGAAAACTGAGAAAAATAACTTTCTTTGCGGTATTTTTGCTTGTTTCGGCTATCGTGGGAGCTGTACTTTCGCTTACCGTTTTCTTTAAAGCCGAAAACATAACCGTGTCATACAGCGACAAGGTAAAGCCGAAGTACACCCAGGAGCAGATAATAGAAGCCGCCAAGCTTACAAAAGGCAAAAATCTGTTTTTAAGCGATAAATCTGCGGCGGCGGAACGTGTTACCGCTGCGTTTCCTTATATAGAAAAAACAAAAGTTGATATATCGCTGCCGAGTACGCTGGCGATAACCGTAACACAGGCAACGCCCACTTATTATGCCGAGCTGTCAAAGAACAAATATATAGTTTTGGGTGCGGACAGCAGAGTTATAGAGCAAAGCGCAAAAATGACATACAGTATACCCCTGCTCAAGGGCGTAAAGCTGAAAAACACAAGTGTTGGCGAATATGCCGAGTTTGAGAACAAAAGTATTAAAAGCATACTTAATTCGGTTATAACCGCGGCAAAGGGACATGATATTTCAGACATAAACGAGATTGACCTGAGCTTGCTTTCTAATATTACATTTAAATACGGCGACAGGATAAACATAATACTCGGAACAAACGACGATTTGGACTATAAGATAAGAACGGCGCTTACAATTATAAAAGATAAGCTTGGCAAAAAAGAAAAAGGCACGCTTGATGTTTCTGCGTGCAACAGGGGCAATCATCAATCGAGCTTTTTGCCTGCAAATATGGAAAACACGGAGAACACCGCCTCTGTTTCGTCTGATACGGACAGCGGAACTGATACTGAAACAGAAGCCGAAACCCCACAGGATAACGGCGATTACAACGATAATTACGACAATAACGAATACGACAACGGCGACTATTACGATGATAACTACGACAACTATGACGATAATTACGACAATTACGACGATAACTACGATAATTACGATGATAATTATGACGGCTATGACGATAACTATGACGACTACACCTACGATAATTACGACGGCTGAATGACTTAAAATTGAATAATTACATAATAAAGCTCCGCGGATATCAGGCGCAACGCCCGGTATTTGCGGAGTTGCTTTGTCGCGTGACAAAGTAGGTGCCTGCCCGGCATAAGGGCAAAATCGAGGGTTAAACTAAACCGGCGGTTTTCCGCCTCATCAGTCAGCTACGCTGGCAGCTTCCTTTACACAAGGGAGCCGATATAGCGGACGAACGATGTTCGTCTAAAAAATAACTCCGCAGATACAGGCTCTTTACCTGATATCTGCGGAGACTATTTAACGGTTTTAAATTTTAAGTTTTCAGTTTTTCAGCGCTTCATAAACCGCAACAGCGCATGCAACAGTTGCGCCTACCATGGGGTTGTTGCCCATGCCGATAAGACCCATCATTTCAACGTGTGCCGGAACAGATGAAGAACCTGCAAACTGAGCGTCGCCGTGCATACGGCCCATAGAGTCGGTCAAGCCGTAAGAAGCGGGACCTGCGCCCATATTATCCGGGTGAAGTGTTCTGCCTGTGCCGCCGCCGCTTGCAACCGAGAAGTATTTAACGCCGTTTTCCATAGCCCACTTTTTGTATGTTCCTGCAACAAGGTGCTGGAATCTTGTGGGGTTGGTGGAGTTACCTGTAATGGAAACGTCTACGCCCTCGTGACGCATAATTGCAACGCCCTCTAAAACATCGTTTGCGCCGTAGCATTTAACAGCCGCACGCTCGCCGTCGGAGAAAGCTCTTTCCTCTAACACTTTGAGCTCGCCTGTATAGAAATCGTAATCTGTTTTAACGTATGTAAAGCCGTTTATTCTTGAAATGATATAAGCGGCGTCTTTTCCGAGACCGTTCAAGATAACTCTCAAAGGCTCTTTTCTTGCTTTGTTGGCAGTTCTGGCAATACCGAGTGCACCCTCTGCCGCCGCAAAGCTTTCGTGACCCGCGAGGAATGCGAAACACTTTGTTTCGTCACGGAGAAGCATTGCGCCTAAGTTACCGTGACCGATACCAACGTGTCTTTGGTCGGCAACGGAGCCGGGAATACAAAACGCCTCAAGTCCGATACCGATGTCTGCTGCGGCATCTGCAGCGCTTGCAGCGTTTTTCTTTAATGCGATAGCGCATCCGAGCGTATATGCCCAGCTTGCGTTTTCAAACGCTATGGGTTGAACACCCTTTACGATAGCGTCGGGATCAAAGCCCTTATCGAGGCACATTTGTCTTGCTGCCTCTAAACTTTCTATACCGTGTTCGGCAAGACACTTCTCAATTTTAGCCATTCTTCTGTCTTTACCTTCAAAATTTACATTGTTAGCCATAAATCAAGTCCTCCTCTTGCCTTATTCTTCACGCGGGTCTATGTACTTTGCCGCGCCGTCAAAGCGGCCGTACTGACCGATGTTTTTCTTATATGCTTCATCGGGGCTCATACCGCGACGGATGTCCTCGAGCATTTTACCAACCTTAACGAACTGATAGCCGATAACCTCGTTGTTTTCATCGAGAGCTGTTTTAAGAACATAGCCCTCTGCCATTTCCATAAAGCGAACGCCCTTTAATTTTGTGCTGAACATTGTGCCAACCTGTGAGCGCAAACCCTTGCC
>JAEEHZ010000163.1 GCA_016281115.1 Clostridiaceae bacterium
CATTCTGATATTAACATTTGTTTGTGCCATTTTGTAAGCCTCCTTTTTGTTTCTGTTTATATTATACGCAAATTATAAATAATTGTCAATAAATTTTAAGATATTGTATATTAAAATAATATATAAATGACATAATTAATATTTTATCGAGAATGATTATGAAGCGCACAGTGCTTTACTGCCACTGCTGCTTTACAGATTAAAAGCTTATAATCTCTATACCGCAATTTTTCGTGAAGATTCATAATTAATACAGTAATTAAAAACGCTTTCGATTATTATATCGAAGGCGTTATTTTTATATAAGTATTATTCGTTTTTGTATTTATCCATTTCCAATAGCATCATATACAAATGTTCTTGATCGGATTTGCTTTTTGAAGCGATAAACTCATAGCATTTTGCGGGAATACTGTCAGTGTTATCATCACCTATCTTTTCAAAAAGCTTTGAAAGCGGAACGCACATCGCCGAAGCAATTTTTTCTATGCTTTCAAGAGTGGCGTTCTTTTCTCCTCTTTCAATTTGACCGATATAAGTTGGGTGACAGCCTGCCGCCTCGGCAAGCTTTTCTTGGCTCAAGCCCTTTTGAGTTCTGTAATTACGTATGCGAAGTCCAATTATTTTAGCTATCTCACTCATAATCTCAACCTCCGCTTTTAGTCTATAAATATAATTTGTATTGTTCTATAGACTATTGATATTCATTTGTGGTTTTGATATACTATAAATATTGAATTTTAAAATTTTATATTTTTAGTATAAAACGGAGTTGATAGTTTAGTGTTTAAAATGGCAACCGCTTGCTTTACAGGGCATAGAAAATTACCACCGGAAGAAATTCCGGTGATAAAGAAAAGATTAAAAAATGTTTTAATTGATTTCATAGAAAACGGATATCAATATTTTGGCGCGGGCGGGGCATTGGGCTTTGATACTCTCGCCGCTCAAACGGTTTTAGAATTGAAAAATGAATATCCGCATATAAGGTTGATACTTGTATTTCCTTGTCATAATCAAACCGGAGGGTGGAGGGAGTCAGATATTGCGGAATATGAGAGAATTAAATCAAAAGCAGACAAAGTTGTTTATACCGCGGAACAATATTATAAAGGATGTATGCATACAAGAAACCGTCATTTAACAGATCACAGCAGCTTGTGCATTTGCTATTTAACGGGGCAAAAGGGTGGTACGGCGTACACAGTTGAATATGCTGAAAAACGAGGATTGAAAATAATTAATATCGCGAAATAAAAATAAAAAAATTTACGAAATCTTGTCTAAAATCATGCTGCTTACGTGTTTATATAATAGAAGGCAAAATATACCCAATTACATAAAGTATTGCAATCATATTTGCCCTGAATCACAAATTTATTAATTTGTCAAGCCCTATTTCAAGGTTTTTCAGACAATATATGCCAAAAAACGCACATATTATGCCAAAGTATTGAAATGCCCGAAAAAGTAATGTACTATAATGACCGGATACAGACCTTATTAAAACAGCCGAAGACATTAGCGTTTCTTAGAAGGGGAGGATACTTATGAAAAAGCTAATTTCATTATTAATCGTTTTTTGTATGGTGCTGTCTTGCGCCGCGGTGGCAGCCTCGGCAGATGAAAAGAATGATTATTCCAAATTATTCTTTGATCTTATGAGTAATTATATAGAAGAAAATGAACTTATAAAATCATCGTATAAGCTTTTGGGAACCATATCAAACGGAATTCACGTTGCATATTGTGAGTATAACATAGGGCACGACGTAGACGCTGATTTATCGTATGATAAATACTTTAAACTGGGAAATTATCTGTTGTCAAGCAACGTATGGGATTATGATCGCTCATCATTTAGGATATATTGCTTTGACAGTAGTAATTGCTGTGGTATAATGGAGGCGTTCCACACTCAGGTAGATCCTTCCGACTCTATTCCTTATTGGCTAAAATCTGTTCCTTTGAATGAAATAGCGGAAATTGTAAACAAATCAGAAATAACTCATATCTATCATAAAAACGACTTATCGGAAAATGATGAATTGAATGCATATTTCAAAGATGAAATGATACTGCCATATTTTAAAGAATATGCCGGATACAGTGAAAACGATTACAGCTATTGCCGTGTTTACGGGAAATACGATAAATATTACATCTTTTTCGGGCTCGGAAACGGCGGATCAGATATGTTTATTTCAAGGGTTATAGACAATTATGTCGTTACAGCCTCAAATATTTATGAGCCGT
The DNA here is from genome assembly GCA_016281115.1 of Clostridiaceae bacterium. Lineage (GTDB taxonomy): Bacteria > Bacillota > Clostridia > Oscillospirales > Acutalibacteraceae > JAEEHZ01. The sequence continues at coordinate 2,257 of JAEEHZ010000163.1, forward strand.
ACGATCTGGGCATATATGCCTTTGACGGAGAGAAAGTCTACACCCTTGAAGAAGCAATAAATGCAAAGTATTTTAAAATGTCGGATATTGCCGATATGATAGAAGCCAAACCGCTTATAATGGGAGAAGTAACAGGCGACGGCAAAGTTGATATGAACGATGTTGTTTTTCTGCAAAAGATAATTGCAAGGCTGTTTCCGTTTCAAACAGCCAATCAATCGCAATACAATAATTTTTCCGCGGATATAGACAATAACAGACATATTGATATGTACGACGTGGTACTCATTCAGCGTATTATCGCAAAGCTATAATTGCCCATTCCCCCAATTATCTTGCCCGGCGGTTGTTCTACCCAAAGAGGGGCGCCGCCGGGCGAGAATAAAAAATTGGTTACAATAACAAGTGCCCATGACGGTGAATTTACTTCCGTCACGGGCTAATTTTCTATTATTTGGTTATGTATTATAACACGTTTTGCCCTCATGTCGGGCAGGCACTTACTTTGTCTCGCAACAAAGTAAGCAAAATGCGCCAAAGGGACAACCTGTCGACGGTTTTCCCTTTGGAATCCCTTTCGCGACCACCCGGGTGGCTGCGCCCCCCAGCGGGTGGACGGCATCCCCCTGCTTTGTTCTCGGCAGGCTGAATGTATCATTTGGCGGCTTCATAAGAGGGAAAGCAAACACAGCCTTCTCCTATAAGGAGAAGGCTGTGTTTATGTTCTGATGTTTTATATTTCGTAAATAAAACTTACATATAATTTTACAGCAGATAGGAATAATCTTTATAAACCGCTTTTATAACGTCTGCAACTCCTGTCGGAACGCCTGACATATCATTGATATCGGCATTTATGATATTGCCGAACAGGCGAACGGTAACCTTGTCGCCGTCAGCATAGAAGCCGTTGTTTTTGCTGTTTTCCATGCCGTCTTTGTCCGCAAACAGTGTAAGCTTATCAAGATAAGGCGAGCCTGCATACGGGCAGAATGTGGCGCAGTTTCCGCACTCGTTGCACATAATGTCTATGTGGAGTATCTGAGGCATTTTGTCAGAAGCTGTGCGAATCTCTATGTTTGCTCTGTTGGGGCAAACCGTTACGCAGTTTTCACAATAAGACGAGCACTCTAAGCAGCGTGAATGGCAGCTGTCATCACAATCCTCACGCAGGGTGAGCTTTTTCTCCTCTAAACGCTTGATATTCTCTTTTGAATAATCGGCGGTGAAATATGAGAAATCATATCCTACAAGAGCTTTTACAGCTTCTTTAGCGTCTCTTATAGCTTCAACTACCGTTGCGGGTCCGCCGAGGAAATCACCGATAACTTTTATGCTGTCATCGCTTGTCGCAATGCCCTCTGTGCGTGTTATGCCGTTGTTTTCAAGTATCGTATCGTCTACCTTTTCGCCGATAGCGGTAACAAGCATATCACAGTTTAATTCAAATGTTTTGTCGGTAGCAACAGGTGAACGTCTGCCGCTTTCATCAGGTGTGCCGAGCTCCATTTTTCTTAAAACGAGCTTTTTGCCGTCGTAGCTTTCGGGATTTGCAAGCTCTAAAAGCTTAACGCCGTCATCAAGCGCCATAATGAGCTCTTCACTGTCGGCAGGCATATACTCGGTTGTGCGGCGATAAACGAGATAAGACTCTTTGTTTCCGCTTATTCTCTTTGCGGCGCGTGCGCAGTCCATAGCGGTGTTTCCGCCGCCGACCGTAACAACATATTCCTTATTTGAAATATTGCCGCTTTTGCACATCTCCAAAAATTCAAGAGAGTTGACCGCAGGTTCGCCCTCTATGCGCATTGCGCTCTTTTTGTATGCGCCTGTTGCCAATATGATATATTTATAGCCTTCAGCTTTGAGTTGTTTTATGTCTTTTATCTCACAGCCAGTTTTTATCTCAACGCCCATTGCTTTAAGCAGGCTTGCGTCTTTGTCTATCGCCTCGTGAGAGATACGAAATTCGGGTATCACATAGCGAACGATACCGCCCAATTTTTCACGCTTTTCAAATAATGTAACGGCTACACCTGCGCGCGCAAGGAAATATGCCGCCGCCATACCTGCAGGACCGCCGCCTACAACAGCCGCCTTTTCGCCTGTTGATGCGGAAGCCTTGAGTGATTTAATTACGCTGTCATATCCGTGTGTGGCGGCTATGAGCTTCTTATTTCTTATATTGACTGAGCTTTCAAAGAACTGTCTTGTGCATTTGCCCATACATCTGTGTGAGCATATTGTTCCCGTGATAAAAGGCAACGGATTTTGCTCAAGTATAACCTCTAAAGCTTTGTCAAACTTGCCTTCATCGCAAAGACGTATATATTCGGGGATATTCTGGTGAATGGGGCAGGCGTCGCTGCACGGTGCCGTAAAGCAGTCGAGCATGGGGAGAGGCTCTTTCATTTTGCGTGAGTTTTCGGGCTTTATCATACCGCGATAAAGCTTGTTATTTTCGCCGCTTTCATTTGGTTTGTATTCTTTTATGTGGCGCGGGTCGTTTATTGCCTGCTCTCTTAACTTGATGACCTTTTCAACATCTACTCCGCCGAATTGCGTGTTGCTGCCGTGACCGAGCTTTTCTGCGCTCTTTTCAAGGTTTTCGGCAATTTGAACCATACGTCCGTAGCCGCCGGGCTTTAAGAACGTGGTAGCCATTGTTATAGGCCAGATACCGCACTCAAAGAGATTTTGTATGTTGAGCGCGTCTATGCCGCCGCTGAATGAAATTCTGAGTTTGCCGTCAAAATCCTTTGTTAGCTTTTCGGCAACCGAAATGGTAAGGGGATAGAGTGAACGTCCCGACATATACATCTCGTTGCCGGGAAGCTCTTTTCTTGTGATGGTAACGGGGAATGTATTTGTAAGCTTAACGCCGAATGAAAGGTCTCTTTCATCTGCAAGCTTTAACAAACGGTGAATCATCGGAACGGCGTCGCTGTATTGGAGATCGTCACGGAAATGGAAATCGTCAAATACAACATAGTCGTAACCCATATCGTCCATTGTTTTGCGTGCATATTCGTAGCCGAGCAATGTCGGATTGCATTTAATAAATGTGTTAAGGTGCTTTTCCGTTATAAGATATGTTGCTATTCTCTCTATTTCATCGGGCGGACAGCCGTGAAGTGTAGAAAGTGTTACACTGCGGCAAACGTTAGGGGAGATAGAGTTGATAAACGCTTCGTCAATATGCTTGAATTCGGGCAGCATTTCTTTAAGAACAGCCTTGCACTCTGCAAATATCGGCTCGTTTGCGGCATTTTTCATACCTTCTATAAATTTGTCAATTTTCGGTGTTTTAATGCCTTCAAGGTCGTAGCCTACGCTCATGTTGAATATAAAGCCGTCGGGATCGCCGAGTTCAAATTCCTTTGCGATTACTTTAAGCGCAAACCATGCTTTTACATATTCTTCATAAGCCTGAGGAATATAAAGCTCTGTTGACCACTCTGTATTATAGCACTCGTCGTTTGCTCTTATACAGGGCTTCGGAACGGGAAGATCCTCACCGTCTAATTTTTGAACGGTTTTGAGTTCAAAAAAGCGGCTGCCGGCAAAATAAGACGCGACTATATTTTGTGTAAGCTGTGTGTGCGGACCGGCGGCAGGACCGAAAACTGTCTCCATTTTCTCGCCGAATAGATTGTATTCGGCTTTGTTTGACTTTATATATGCCTTGGGCACACCAAAAACCTTGCCCTCGCGCTTACACTCACACATAATGTGATTCATAAGCTTTTTAAAGGAAATAGGTGTCATTCTGTCACTCATTTAAATTTATCCTCCCTTTAATTATCCGTTTATATCTTTCGCGAGCTTTGCCGCCATTTCTCTTGCGTGAGCCATTACAGCGGCTTCGTCTATGCCGATAAGCTCTCTGTCTTTCATCAAAAGTTTACCTGCGGCTACTGTTGTTACAACGCTTCTGCCGTTCATACCGAACAAAATGTGACTGTTGCAGTTTGAGCCGTTCATAGGAGTAAGCGGGTTGTAATCTGTAACTATAACATCGGCGGAATATCCCTCTTTTATCATACCGAGAGGTGTTTTGAAATATCTGTTCGCGATTTTTGCGTTATTTTCAAAGAGCATTGCAGGAATTTCTCCCCACGCAACGTTAGGCATACATTTGTTGTGCTTGTGGAGAATATTAGCTACTTTGTAAGACTCTAACATATCATTTGTGTAACCATCGGTTCCGAGTCCCGTAAGCACACCTGCGCCGAATATGTCAAGTGTGGGCGGGCAGCCTACCGCATTGCCCATATTGCTTTCGGGGTTGTGAACCACCATTGTGTCCGTCTCTTTGAGCATTTCTATTTCTGCATTGTTTATATGAACGCAGTGAACGGCTATTGATTTGCTGCCGAGAACGCCGTTGTCCATGAGGCGCTCAACAACACGCTTGCCGTGGTCTTTAAGGCACATATGCAAATCTGCGATACCCTCCGCAACGTGAACGTGGAAGCCTACATCATCGGGCATTTCTTTTCTGCAAAGCGCAAATGTTTCATCTGATACTGTGAATGAAGCGTGAATACCCATCATTGCCTTGAGCATATCTGAGTCGTCTTTTTGACAATATTTGATGAAATCTGCGTTTTCTTTCACAGATGCGAGAGTTTTTTCCTTGCCGTCACGGTCGCTTACTTCGTAACACAAGTTACTGCGTATACCGTATTTCTTCGCGGCTTCCGCTATCTCAAACAAGCTGCCTTCTATGCTGCCGAAGCTTGCGTGGTGGTCAAATATTGTTGTAACACCGTTTTTAATGCAATCTATATATGTAGCTTCCGCGCTTACTCTTGTTTCTTCAAGTGTGAGCTTACGGTCGAGAGTCCACCACATACCGTCGAGTATATCTATAAAGTTATGAGGGTTGTAACCGTTTATACTCATACCTCTTGCAAGGGCAGAGTAGATATGATTGTGTGTGTTTATCATACCGGGCATAATAACGCCGCCGTGAGCGTCTATGAATTCCTCACCGGGATGATCTTTTCTGAGCTGTTCGGTAGTGCCTACTGCCTTTATAAGCTTGCCCTCTATAAGCACTGCGCCGTTTTCAATAAAAGTATTGTTTTCGTCTCTTGTGATAAGTCTGCCGTTACCTATAATCAATTTAATACACTCCTTATGTTATATTTTTAAATATTTAACAAGTTCGTTCATATCCGGGGCTATGTTGAGCGGTTCGCCTGCCGCTTTAATGGCGTTTGCAACGTCTTTGAGTCCGTTGCCCGTAACAACAGTGCAAACCGTTGCGCTTGCCGGGATAAGCCCGTCTCTTACAGCCTTGCGTACGCCTGCTGTTCCTGCAGAGCCCGCAGGCTCGCCGAACACTCCGCAGGTTCTGCCTACAAGGCGCATTGTGTCGAGTATTTCTTCGTCTGTTACATTTACGGCTATACCGTTTGATTCTCTTATGGCGTTAAGCGCCTTATCTGCGTTTCTCGGAACGCCTACCGCTATGCTGTCGGCAATGGTGTTTTCTTCCATATGCTCCAATGGCTTATTCTCCGCAAAAGCTTTGTTTATGGGATAGCATCCCGTAGACTGAACGCTTATAAGACGGGGGAGTCTGTCTATCGCGCCGATAGCATACAGATCTTTAAAGCCTTTCCACGCGCCTGCGATAGTGCAACCGTCACCAACTGAAATAGCTACATATTCGGGCATTTTAAAATCAAACTGCTCGGCTATTTCAAGCGCAACTGTCTTTTTACCTTCCATAAGATACGGGTTTATCGCGGCGTTGCGGTTGTACCAGTGCCAGCGGTCTATTGCCTCTGCGGAAAGGCGGAATGTGTCTTCATAAGAGCCTTTAACAGTGATAACGTTCGCGCCGAATATCATAAGCTGGGCTACTTTACCCTTGGGAGCTCTGTCGGGAACAAATATGTAAGTTTTAAACCCTGCCGCTGCGCTGTTGCCGGCAAGAGATGAAGCCGCATTGCCTGTTGATGAACACGCTATGGTGTCAACGCCTGCCTCCGCCGCTTTTACAACAGCCATAGAGGACGCACGGTCTTTAAGGCTTGCGGTGGGGTTTATGCCGTCGTCTTTTACCCAAATGTTTTCAAGCCCTATCGCTTCTGCCAAGCGGTCAGCCTTATACATCGGCGACCAGCCAACTCTCAGTTTTTTGATTTTTGCTTCGCCCGTTACAGGCAAAAGCTCCTCATATCTCCACATGGATAGCTCACGGCTTGCAAGCTTTTCTTTGGTGAAATTTCTTTTGATATATGCATAGTCATACTTGATATCAAGAAGACCTCCGCATTTCGGGCAGGTGGTTATACCGGGTGTTGCCTCATGTTCCGCGCCGCATTTTATACATACGGCAGAAATTACGTTTTTCATCTGCATCTACTCCTCTTTGTCTGATATATATTAGGTGTTCTTGTTTAAATCGGCACAATAAAGCTTTGCAAACTTAAATAAAAACATCTGTTTACTAAAACTGTGGGCAGGGGGCAAAACCCCCGCCCACTGAATGTAAACGGTTGATTAAAGATTTTTGAGCAAACCTGTGCGCTCGTTAAATTCATTGATAAGAGCGTCAACCTCGGGAGCTTGTTTATGAACGCTGCCCCAAGTTTTATCAAAATCATACCACTGGTCGTTGAGTTCCTCAACATCTCTGCCTTGCTGCTCAACCCAAGTGTAATACTTAAGATTGTGTATTCTCTTGCGTGTTGCGTATGTAAGCTCTTCCATATTGTCGGTTCTGATGCCCTGGAGATGGAGGTTGAAGTCAACTGCTGCCATCTTGTCGGTGTATTCGCCGTCAGCTTCTCTGAGTTCTGCAACTCTTGAGGTGTACATTTCCGAGCTGTCAGTGAGAACTGTTGCAACAACATCGTTTTCTGTAAGCTCGAGATATTTTGCCATTTTGATGGAGCTCATCATATTTGCAATGCCCGAGATGCCGAACAATGCGAGATTCTCGATTGTCTGTAAATCTACGCCACACTCTTTCGCAAGGTACTCACGTCCCTTGGGCTCGTTGAACAGTCTGAGTATCTTTTGGCTGTCTTCATCGTCTATTGCGAATATCATATCCGTGTTCTTAACATTGTGTATCCACGGAATATGCTTGTCGCCGATACCCTCTATGCGGTGACCGCCGAAGCCGTTGTTAAGAAGTGTGGGACACTGCAAAGCCTCGCCAACGCCTATCTTGATGTGCGGGAATTTCTCTTTGAGGTAGTCTCCGCTTGCGGTTGTGCCTGCGCTGCCCGATGTGAAGCAAGCGCCTGCAAAATTGATTTTTTCATTTCCGTTTGCGAAGTCATTGAACGCTTCTTCTATAGCGTGACCTGTAACCTCATAGTGCCAGAGGTGGTTGCCCATTTCTTCAAACTGGTTAAATATCATACAGTCGTCGCGTGTTCTGCGGAGTTCCCAAGTTTTGTCGAATATCTCTTTAACATTGCTCTCACAGCCGGGAGTTGCGATAACCTCTCCTGCTATCTTAGAAAGCCAGTCAAAGCGCTCGCGGCTCATATCTGCGGGCAAAATAGCTATAGAGTGACATGAAAGCAGCTTAGAGTTAAAAGCGCCGCCGCGGCAATAGTTACCTGTTGAAGGCCATACTGCTTTGTGATAGTCAGAGTCAAACTGACCTGTTACAAGGCGCGGAACGAGGCATCCGAAAGACGCGCCAACCTTGTGGCAACCTGTGGGGAAGTATTTTCCTACCATGCAAATTATCTTCGCGTCTACGCCTGTTAATGATTTTGGTAAAACTATGTAATTCGGTTTGCCGAACAATCCGCCGGATTCTTTGGGCTCGTTTTTCCATGTAACACGGAACAGGTTGAGGGGGTTTATGTCCCACAAGCCAACATTTTTGAGCTTTTCACGGATCTTTTCGGGGATCTTGTTCGGGTCTTTCATTTGCTCGAAAGTGGGGATTATGATGTTGTGTTCTTTGGCTCTTCTTATGTTGTGTTCAAGAGCCTGTTCGTTTTTGTGCAAGTCTATCATTGCTATCTACTCCTTTAAGAATGTATTTATGAACAACTTTGATATTTGTGCAAAATTGCCCTAAAAAGATCAAGCACTTACATCAACTTCTATTCACACAATACAATACTATCAAAATTTTTGCTTTTTGTAAATAGTTGTAGAAAAAAATTAGAAAAAAATATTGAATTTCTATTGATTTGTAACTAAATTATGGTATTATATTATAGTGATATTGTGTCTGCAATATTTTAAATTATTTTTGGAGGTTTGAGATTATGGATTTTGAGGCTATAAGAAAAGCAGCCGAAGGTTACAGAGAAGATATGACAAAATTCTTGCGTGACCTTATTGCAATTCCGTCTGAGAGCTGTGAAGAAGGCGGAGTTATCAAAAGAACTATTGAAGAAATGAACAAATTGGGTTTTGACAAAGCAGAGATCGACCCCGAGGGCAACGCTCTGGGATATATGGGACACGGAGAAAGAATTATTGCTTTCGACGGTCATATAGATACCGTTGGTATCGGTAACATAAACAACTGGGAATTTGATCCTTATAAAGGTTATGAAACAGAAGACATAATTGCGGGACGCGGCGGCTCCGACCAAGAGGGCGGCGTTGTTTCAGCTGTTTACGGCGCAAAGATAATGAAAGACTTAAACCTTATCCCCGACGATATTACCGTTTTGGTAACGGCTACCGTTCAGGAAGAGGATTGTGACGGCCTTTGCTGGCAGTACATACATCTTGAAGACGGCATTACACCTGAGTTTGTTGTTTCCACAGAGCCGACAGACGGCGGCATTTATCGCGGTCACCGCGGACGTATGGAGATTCGTGTAGACGTAAGAGGAATCTCTTGCCACGGCTCTGCTCCCGAAAGAGGCGAAAACGCCATCTATAAAATGGCAGATATATTGAAGGATGTTCAGGCACTCAACGAAAACGACTGTGAAGACGGCACTGAGATAAAAGGTCTTGTTAAGATGCTCGACCCCAAATTCAATACTGAGTGGGAAGACGCGCGTTTCCTCGGCAGAGGTACCGTTACAACTTCTCAGATATTCTATACATCGCCTTCACGCTGCGCTGTTGCCGACAGCTGCGCTATTTCGCTTGACCGCCGTATGACAGCGGGCGAAACATGGGAAAGCTGCCTTGATGAAATAAGAGCATTACCTTCGGTTAAAAAATACGGCGCTGTTGTTTCTATGTATAAGTATGACCGTCCCGCATGGACAGGTCTTAAGTACGAGACAGAGTGCTATTTCCCCACTTGGATAAACAAAGAGAGCGCACCTCATGTTCAGGCTCTTTACGAAGCTCACAAAAACCTCTATGGCGAAAACAGACTTTGGGTTGACGATACCGCAAAAGCAAAGAGAGAGGGCAGACCGCTTATCGACAAGTGGACATTCTCAACAAACGGCGTTTCCATTCAGGGACGTTACGGCATACCCTGCGTAGGCTTCGGACCCGGTGCGGAGTCTCAGGCTCACGCTCCCAACGAGATAACATGGAAAGACGACCTTGTAAGATGTGCCGCTGTATATGCAGCAGTACCTATGCTCTACAAGGGAAATAAATAATAAGGATAAATAACGGAAAGGAAATGATAACAATGTGCTTACAGGATTTTATTGACAGACTTAACAAATTAAACTTTAAAGAAATGTACAACAACGACTTTTTCCTTACATGGGAAAAGACAGACGACGAGCTTGAAGCAGTGTTCACAGTTGCCGACGCACTCAGATATATGAGAGAGAACAATATCTCTACAAAGATATTTGAGAGCGGTTTGGGTATCTCTCTTTTCAGAGATAACTCAACACGCACACGCTTCAGCTTTGCCTCTGCCTGCAACCTCTTAGGCTTAGAGGTTCAGGACCTTGACGAGGGCAAATCTCAGATAGCTCACGGCGAAACCGTAAGAGAAACAGCCAATATGATAAGCTTTATGGCTGACGTTATAGGTATCCGCGACGATATGTATATCGGCAAGGGCAACAAATATATGCACGATGTTTCAGACGCTGTTACCCAGGGAAACAAAGACGGCGTTTTGGAGCAGCGCCCCACACTTGTTAACTTGCAGTGCGATATAGACCATCCCACACAATGTATGGCAGATATGCTTCATATGATACATTATTTCGGCGGCAAAGAGAACTTGAAGGGCAAAAAGGTTGCTATGACATGGGCTTATTCTCCGTCTTACGGCAAACCTCTTTCTGTTCCGCAAGGCGTTGTAGGTCTCTTTACACGTATGGGTATGGACGTTGTGCTTGCTCATCCGGACGGATACGACATTATGCCCGAGGTTGAAGAAGTGGGCAAAAAGAACGCTGAAATAGGCGGCGGCAGCTTTACAAAGGTAAACAGTATGGCAGAAGCATTCAAAGACGCTGATGTAGTTTATCCCAAGAGCTGGGCTCCCTTTGCGGCTATGGAAAAGCGTACCGACCTTTACGGCAAGGGCGACTTAGAGGGTATTAAGGCACTTGAAAAAGAGCTTCTCGCGCAAAACGCAGAGCATATGGATTGGGAATGCACAGAAGAGCTTATGGCAACAACTAAAGACGGCAAGGCACTTTATTTGCATTGCCTGCCTGCCGACATTACAGATGTTAGCTGTGAGCACGGCGAGGTTGCCGCAAGTGTATTTGACAGATACAGAGATCCGCTTTACAAGCAGGCAAGCTATAAGCCTTATATAATTGCGGCTATGATATTCCTCGCAAAATGCAAAAACCCGCAGGAGACGCTTAAAAAGCTTGAGCAAAGAGCAACTGAAAGACATTTTAATTTAGAGAAATAATTGCTTTTTTAATGTAAATCTCCTACAAGTCTTTGCCTGCCGTGTGACGTAACTTATCGCACCGGCAGGCAAAGGCAAGTATATCACTTAGTGAATAGTGAAAAGTGAATAGTGAATAGTTGCGGTGGCTCGCAAAGCGAGCATTAAAAGGCTGCGCTACAACAGATTTTTCAGTGAACGAAAGCCAAAATTAGTATGTATGTCCCATACACCGGAACGTTACTGTTATTTATTTCTTAAAGCGAAATGCACACGCGTTCGTTTCAAGAAGTAAATAATAATATTTTTATATGATAGGAGTAAGAAAAGATGTCAAAAAGAATTGTAATAGCTTTGGGCGGAAACGCTTTAGGTTCAACTCTTAATGAGCAAATGACAGCAGTAAAGGAAACTTCAAAGGCAATAGCAGACCTTATAGAAGCAGGTCACGAGGTAGTTGTCACACACGGTAACGGACCCCAGGTGGGTATGATCAACGAGGCAATGGGCGCACTGCACGATATAAAGCCGGAAAAATACGGCAATATGCCGCTGTCTGTTTGTGTTGCAATGAGCCAGGCTTATATAGGCTACGATCTGCAAAACGCGCTCAGAGAAGAGCTTGCAGGTAGAGGTATAAACAAGCCTGTTGCAACTGTTATAACACAGGTAGTTGTTGATGAAAATGACAAGGGTTTCAAAAACCCGACAAAACCCATAGGCAGATATTTGTCCGATAAAGAGATAGCCGAGTGTAAAGAAGCAGGAATACCCATTATGGAGGACGCAGGAAGAGGCGTCAGAAAAGTTGTTGCTTCTCCGCACCCCACAGATATTGTTGAGATAGACGCCGTTAAAGCGCTGATAAAGGAAAATAATGTTGTTATCACCTGCGGCGGAGGCGGAATCCCCGTTATAAAGCAGGATAAGCACTACAAGGGCGTTCCCGCCGTAATAGACAAGGATTTTGCAAGCGCAGTGCTCGCTCAAAAGCTTGACGCCGATTCGCTTATCATTCTTACGGCAGTGGAAAAGGCTGCGATAAACTTCGGAAAGCCGAACCAGCAAGACCTTGACAGTCTTACCATAGAACAAGCCGAGAAATACATAGACGAAGGGCATTTCGCAAAGGGAAGTATGCTTCCCAAAATTCAGGCGGCGCTTGAATTTGTTAAATCCGGCAGCGGAAAAACAGCTATAATCACCTTGCTTGAAAAGGCAAAGGCGGGCATAGAAGGAAAAACAGGAACAAGAATAATTAGCTGAACTTAACTTTATTTTATTGGGAAGGAAGACGGATGGGCGCATATCTCGCCCGTTCGCGGACTGTATATTATGATAAAATGCTTAAAGGGCAATGTTATTTTTGCCGAAGAAAAAAATAAGCTGAAAGTAATGCCCCACAGCTATCTTGTGATAAATAATGAAAGATCCGCCGGCGTTTATGAAAGCCTGCCGGAAGAATATAAAAATGCGCCTGTGGAGGATCTCGGCGATAAGCTCATCATTCCCGGGTTTATGGACGTGCACCTTCATGCGCCGCAGTGGCTCAACAAAGGCGTGGGGTACAGCGAGGAGCTGCTCCCGTGGCTTCAGAAATACACATTTCCGCTTGAGAGTAAATTTGCAGATATTAAATTTGCGGAGAAGTATTACAAATTGTTTGTAGATGAGCTTAAAAGTTCGGGTACAACGCGCGCCTGCATTTTCGCTTCACGCCATTATGAAGCAACCAAACTTCTTATTGAGCTTATGAAAGAAAGCGGTATCGGCGGCTATGTGGGCAAGGTTAATATGGACCGTAACTCCAGTGAGGAATTGCAGGAAACATATGAAGATTCGGTGAAAGAGACTACAATGCTTGCAAAGGAATATTCGGGCGACGATAACGCGCTTGTAAAGTTTATACTTACACCGCGTTTTGTACCCAGCACTACATCCGAGCTTATGACAAAGCTTGGTGAAATAGCGGAAAAGTATAATTTGCACGTTCAGTCTCACCTAGACGAAAATGTGGACGAAGTGGCTTGGGTAAAAGAGCTTCACTCGGATATACCTACGTTTACGGAGGTTTATGAGCATTTCGGGCTTTTGCCCGACAACCGTACAGTAATGGCGCACTGCATACACAATAACGACCGCGAGATAGAGGTTCTGAAAAAGCACAATACATTTATAGCACACTGTCCGCTTTCAAACTTTAATTTAGCGAGCGGTATTGCTCCCATAAAGAGATACATGGAGGAAGGGCTTGACGTCGGTCTGGGTTCGGATATAAGCGGCGGTCATACGCTTTATATGCCTGTTTCGTGTGTTGCGGCAGTCAGCGCATCAAAAATATATCACGTAAGCCATAAAGAGTATTCTCCGCTCACATTTGCAGAAGCTTTTTATTTGCTGACAAAGGGCGGCGGAAAATTCTTCGGTAAAGTTGGCAGCTTTGAAGAAGGGTATGAGTGCGACGCGCTGGTTATTGATGACAGCAATATAACATCAATTGACGGCATGACCCTTGAAGAAAGACTCGAAAAATTTATTTATACGGGTAACAGAGGCAATATTGTGAGAATATATTGTCGCGGAAAACAGATAAAATAATATTTACCACCCAAGGCGTAAGTTATTAACGCTTTGGGTGGTATTTTTAAAAAGTAATGTAAACAAAATAACACAAGGCTCGACATTTTAATGGACATACTGTACAAAAAAGTATAAATATTTTCGTTAAAATGTCTGATTTTATTCTTTTGGCAAAATTTATATTGAAATTACCATCACATTTATATATAATAAACAGGTCAGTTGTTTAACAAGTAATATTGTGGCAAAGTTGATATTTATTTTAATTTGGAAGGGGATAATTGAATTGAAAAATTATTCTGCAGAGCATATCAGAAACGTCGTTTTGGCAGGTCACTCAGGCGCAGGCAAAACATCTGTTGCTGAGGCTATGCTCTATATGACAAAAGCTACCGACCGTTTTGGTAAAGTTAACGAGGGCAACACCGTATGTGACTTTGACCCCGAAGAAATAAAGAGAAAGGCGTCTATTTTAACAGCGGTTGCACCTATTGAATATAAAGACACGAAGATAAATCTTATAGACACTCCCGGACTTTTCGATTTTGAAGGAGGAGTTTCCGAGGGTATGCGCGCCGCGGAGACAGCTTTGATAGTTGTATCGGGCAAAGACGG
>JAEEHZ010000164.1 GCA_016281115.1 Clostridiaceae bacterium
CACTGTCTGATACAAGCTTTAAAAAACGCAAAACATTGTCGTAATTGTCAAGCGGTTCACCCATACCCATAAGCACGATATTTGATATGCGAATGTTCAAGTCTGCCTGAGCCGCCTGAATTTGCGAAAGAAGCTCAGAGGCAGTTAAATTTCGCCTGAACCCGCCTTTTCCCGTGGCGCAGAAGGTACAGCCCATTTTGCATCCGTCCTGGGACGATATGCACATCGTGTACCCGTGATGATAGCTCATTACAACAGCTTCAACAAATGTGGAGTCGTCAAACGAGAACAAATATTTTACTGTGCCGTCTATTTTAGACACAAGCTTTCGCTCGATTTTTGCGTGGGATATATAATATTTATTCTTTAGCTCTTCACGTAAAGACTGTGAAAGGTTTGTCATTTCATCAAAGCTTTGCACGCCCGATGCAAGCCACTTATATATCTGATCCGCTCTGAAACCCTGCAAACCCATAGTTAACAGTTCTTCTTTGAGCTCGTTTTTGTACAGAGATTTTATATCCTTTAATTCCACTTTATTCTTCCTTTATAAACGAGCTTATAAAAAATCCGTCCGTATTGTTTGACATAGGAAACAGTGTAACGGCATATTCGGGCTCATTCTGTATTATTCTTTTTATATCTTTTGTTAGATTGAGCTTTTGTGGTCTGAATCCGGGATGTTCCTTTAAAAATCTTTCCGCGTTTTCAATATTCTCTTTAGGATTTAACGTGCAGGTGGAATATATAAGTGTTCCGTCCTTCTTAACAAGCTCAGCGCTTTTACACAATATATCGTATTGAAGCTTATAAAGTGAGCTTAAATCCTCCAAAGGCTTTGTTTTAAGCTCGGGCTTCCTCCTGAAAATACCAAACCCCGAACACGGAACATCACATAGCACACGGTCTGCTTTTATGCCTTGCAAATTGTTACCGGATGAGGCATCTCTCAGTGTCGCGGTTATTATATCAATACCGAGCCGCTGTGCGGTTTGCTCTATAAGTTTCAGTTTGTGATTATGTATATCGCAGGCAATAATCTTGCCTTTGTTACTCATATTTTCGGCAATAGTTGCCGTTTTTCCGCCGGGGGCTGCGCATACGTCTATCACCGTGTCGCCCTCATTTGCCCCAAGTACCGTACAGCAAATCTGAGAAGCAGCGTCCTCAACGTGGAACAAACCGCTCTTATATGCCCGTGACGAAAACAGAATTTCCGCACCCGATGTAATGTTTACCGCATTTTCAACACCCGAAAACGGCTCAGCGGTTATATTTTCTTTATCAAGCAAAGAAATAAGCTCTTTGCTGTCGCATTTAAGTGTGTTTGTTCTTACGGTAAGCGGCGGCGCACCGAATGAGCTTTTTAAATAGCTCTCGCAAATTCCGTAACCGTAAGCTTTCCTTATAAGCTTAACCTTTCCGATGTCGCAGGAATAATAAACACTTAAAAATTCATCTGTTCCCTCAGGCGGATACTCAATCACATCTTTTTCCCTTGCAACATTTCTTAAAACCCCGTTTACAAAGCCGCGCGCACTGTAAACTCCCGCTTTTTTGCATAAGCCTACCGTTTCGTTTACGGCAGCGCTGTCGGGGATCTTATCCATATATATTATCTGATAAACGCCCATTCTTAAAAGAACAAGCACTTTTTTCTCTATTTTGTTGAGCTTTGTTTTTGAAAACTTTGAAATTATATAGTCAAGTGTGATCTCTCTTTCAATTACCCCGTAATACAGCGCACAAACGAAGGCCCTGTTGCGGGGTTCTTCGTAATGCTTTTTCATAAGCGAGGTCATAACTATATTTGAATATGAGTTATCTTCCAAAGTTTTCAAAAGTGCATCGAAACATATTTTTCTTGCGTTTTCCATTTACTATATCCCGTTAACGTCTTCTGTTTGAGAGAAGTATAAGTCGTAATAACTGTAATATTGAAGTCAGGGTCGCGGCTACATATGTCATTGCCGCAGCGGACAACACGCTTTTAGCACCCGCATATTCCTGTTCATCAAGAAAATAACCCTGTTTTATTATTTTTAAGGCGCGCTTGCTTGCGTTAAATTCAACAGGCAGTGTAACAACCGTAAACAATACTGCTATCGAATATAACGCTATTCCTATATCAATAAAAAGCTTCGCCGTTGCGCCCGTAAACATAAAACCTATTATAATAAGAGGCAGCGCAAGCATAGAGCCAAATCTTGAGGCAGGCACCAATACTCCGCGAATTTTATTCGGCACATATCCCTCTGCGTGCTGGACGGCGTGACCTGCTTCGTGACACGCAACACCTACAGCGGCAATGGTAGATTTGTTATAAACCGCTTCGCTCAAATGTATGGTGTTATCGGACGGATTGAAATGATCGGTCAAAACACCGTTAGTCGGCACAATAGAAACACCGGTAACACCGCTTATAGACAATAATCTCTCTGCCGCCTGCGCTCCCGTTAATCCCCTCGAATTAAGAATTTGAGAGTATTTGTTAAAGGCAGATCTGCACTTTATCTGTGCGATTATTGAGATTATCAGGGCAGGCAATATGAGTATATAAGTGGGGTCAAAATAATATCTAAACGGCATACATATTCACCAACCTTTTTATCTTAGTTAAACACTTCTCCTACGCACAGTGGGTTTCCGCGCAAAAATTCTTCGGCAGACATTCTGCGTTTTCCGCTGCGCTGGATAGTCTTTATCTCCACGGCGCCGCTTCCGCAGGCAACCGTAAGCGGAGACAGAGATATTATTTCTCCGGGTTTTCCTATGCCGCAGGAGATTCTCGTTTCATATATTTTATATACATTATCATTTAAAGAAGCCGTTGCTATCGGCCAAGAGTTAAGCCCTCTTACAAGATTATGCACACATTGGGCGTCTTTAGTCCAGTCAATTTTACACATTTCTTTTGTGAGCATAGGAGCGTAACAAGTCTTGGAACCGTCTTGTTTTTGAGGCACTATTTTGTCAAGATCTTCAAGTGTTTTTACAATCAATGACGCACCTATTAAAGAAAGCCTGTCGTGGAGCTGTTCTGCGGTCTCGTTCTCTCCTATTGCGGTTTTTTCTAAAAGAAGCATATCACCCGTGTCAAGTCCCGCGTCCATCTTCATTGTTGTTATTCCCGTTTCTTCTTCGCCGTTGATTATGCACCATTGAATAGGACCTGCGCCTCTGTATTTCGGCAGAAGCGATGCGTGGATGTTTATGCACCCAAACTTTGGGTAATTTAGTATACTTTCGGGCAAAATTCTGCCGAAAGCCACCACAACTATAACTTCGGGGTCAATTTTTCTTATTATTTCAAGCGTTTCTTCCGATTTCATTTTATCGGGCTGAAAAACATCTATATTATGCTCCAGAGCGTAAACTTTTACAGGCGGCGCAGTCATAATGTTTCCGCGTCCCTTTGGCTTGTCGGGTTGTGTAAAAACGCCTTTTATATTATGTCCCGCTTTAATGAGCGCCTCAAGACAAGGCACCGAAAAATCGGGCGTTCCCATAAACAGTATGTTCAAATCCTATATCTCCGTTCGGTATTTTTTTCAGAATTACTCAGTTTGCAGCATTTCCGTAACGTGAGCTTTAAAAAGCACGCCGTCTAAATGGTCAATCTCGTGACACAAAGCGCGTGCGAGCAGATCGCTGCCTTCATATGTCACGTCATTGCCGAATCTGTCCTGCCCTTTTACCTTTACATATTTCGGTCTTACGGTTATTCCATATTCACCCGGGCAGGAAAGACATCCCTCCTGCTCGTGCTGTTCACCGCTTTTCATAACGATTTTGGGGTTTACAAGCTCAATCAAGCCCTCGCCGATATCAATAACAAGCGCGCGCCTGAGTATTCCCACCTGCGGAGCGGCAAGCCCCACGCCGTCTGCGTTATACATTGTGTCTCGCATATCGTCAAGCAACATATGAAGCCTGCTGTCAAATTTTTCTACCGGGCGGCATTTCTTGTTCAGTACAGGGTCGCCCTCTTTTATTATATTTCTTAGTGCCATAAACAAAGCCTCGTATTTCGGTAATTTTAAACGATTTTTATATTATATTTTCGGGATTAATGTCGGCAAAAATGCTTATATGTTTACTTTTAAGCTTTTTTTCCGCGCTTTTCAGAAGCGATGATAACATAGCCCGAAAATCAGCGCTGTTTTTGAATTTAAGTATCAGCTTATATCTGTATTTTCCGTTGACTCTTATCACCATTGCAGGTGAAGGACCGAGCACACGCAAAGGCAAATGAGAATACTCTGTCTTTGCCAAGCCGCACAACTCACGGCTGAAGTCATTTGCTGCCTGCTGAACTGACGCCCTTTCCGCACCCGAAAAAACTATAAAGCAAAGCTCCGAAAAAGGCGGATAAAGCATAGCTTTGCGTATTTTTATATCAGATTCATAAAAGCTGTCGTAATCCTGACGGGAGGCAAGCTCAATTATCGGGTTTTCGGGAGTTCTTGTCTGGATAACGGCAACCCCGGGGGAATCTCCCCTGCCGCTTCTTCCAACCACCTGTGTTATAAGCGAAAAGGCACGCTCATAGCTTCTGAAATCGTTACCGTACATCACATTGTCGGCAGAAAGCACGCCCACAAGCGTAACATTGGGAAAATCAAGCCCTTTTGCCACCATTTGAGTACCTAAAAGTATATCGTATTCTCCCCTTGCAAAGGCAGACAGCAGCTTTGCGTGAGAGCCTTTTTTTAAAGTAGAATCCGCATCAAGTCTCAAAATTCGCGCAGACGGAAAAATATCGGAAAGATCTATTTCCGCCTTTTGTGTTCCCGTACCGCTGAGCCTTAATGAGTTTTCCGCAGAGCAATTGGGGCACACACCCGTAAAGGGCATTGAATATCCGCAATAATGGCACATCATACGGTTATTTGCGTGGTGATATGTCATAGAAACGCTGCAATTTGGGC
>JAEEHZ010000165.1 GCA_016281115.1 Clostridiaceae bacterium
ATGAGTACAAGGGCGATATTCAGATAAGAATAGCAAATTCCGAAGATTATTGTGAGGAGTACATCTGCGATACAACCGACAACGACATTTGGGACGTTACCGATTCAGAGTATGATTCCGACAATCATTATGCTGAAGATCCGGAAGATGAATATGACAGCGACAATAAAGGATATGTTAATGACTCAGACCCCGAAGATAAACATTTATACGCTGCGCTTTTGGGTGACACCGACTGCAACGGCTTGCTTGATATGGTTGACGTTGTAACGACCCAAAAGTACATTGCAAAGCTTATTGATAACTTAAAAGAGCTTGGTATGATAAACGCCGATATGAACGGCGACGGACGCGTAACGCTTGAAGACGTTGTAGAGATGCAAAGACTTATCGCAAAGCTTGATTGATAGCATAGAAATGATATTTCAGCCGGCTCGCGGTTTTTCCGTGGGTCGGCTCTTTGCATACATTCTGCGCTAACATTTAAGACTGAAAATTGAACAACTGTATAATAAAACTCCGCAGATACAGGCGTAATTACCTGACATCTGCGGAGCTAGTTTATCTTACTTGATTAGTTATCTTTAATAATATCTTTTACAGAAGCTGCAAGTCCTGCGACAGATTGTATCTCTGACGGTATGATTATCTTTGTTGCCTTGCCGTCTGCTGCCTTTGCAAAGGCTTCTAAGCTCTTGAGGGCAATAACTTTGTCGTTGGGATTTGCTTCGTTTAAAAGCTTGAGTGCGTCTGCATACGCGCTCTGCACGGTAAGGATAGCCTCGGCTTCACCTTGAGCTTCACGGATCTTTGTTTCTTTAACAGCGTCAGCCTTTAATATCGCCGCTTCTTTATGACCCTCTGCAACAAGGATTTCGCTGCGTTTTTCACCTTCTGCGTCAAGTATTCTCGCACGACGTTCGCGCTCGGCTTTCATTTGTTTTTCCATTGCGTCCTGTATTTCTCTCGGAGGCAAAATGTTTTTCAGCTCAACACGGTTTACTTTGATGCCCCAGGCATCTGTTGCTTCGTCGAGGATAACTCTTATTTTTGAGTTGATAACGTCACGCGATGTAAGCGTATGGTCAAGCTCGAGCTCGCCTATGATGTTACGAAGCGTTGTAGCCGTGAGGTTTTCTATTGCGCTTATCGGCATTTCTACACCGTAAGCATAAAGCTTAGCGTCTGTTATCTGAAAATACACGACCGTGTCGATCTGCATTGTAACATTATCCTTTGTAATAACAGGCTGAGGCGGAAAATCCACTACCTGCTCTTTAAGTGATATTTTTTTCGATATTTTATCTATGAACGGTATTTTTACATGCAAGCCCGTAGACCAGGTAGCATAATAAGCTCCGAAGCGCTCGATAACAAATGCGTGCGCCTGAGGAACAATTTTGATATTGGCGATAACTATAAGCAAAAACAGTATTATAAGTCCGCCTAAAGCCCACATCCATTCCATAATTCAATTACTCCTTTTCTTCAAGTTTTTTTACGATTAGTTTAACGCCTTCTATGCGTAAAACTTTTACTTTTGTACCTACTTCGATGACGCTTTCATCATCTGAGCGCGCCGACCATACAGCACCCTCTACATTTACGAGACCCTGACCGAGCAAATTGTTTATTTCCAATGTTACATCGGCAATTTTACCGATTGCGCGGTCACTGTTTGTCTCAGTTTTTTCAAAATGCTTCATTTTTTTAACTATCGGCCTTGTTGCTAAAAGGGTAACAAGTGTAACAACCAAAAAAACTCCGCATTGCACAAATATATCATCTGTGAACAAGCTTGTTATCAAGCCGCCTATGCCGCCTATTACAAACCATATAGACACAAGCTGCGCTGTGGCTATTTCACAAACAGCGGTAAAAACAATCACCGCAAGCCAAACATACGGCATATAGTTACCTATATTTATCATTTTATCATTTCCTTTTACTTAATTATAACATATCCGAATGAAGAAGATACTCCGCAGTGGCTCTGTTATTCGCGATCGGTATGTCATACACCTGCGCAATACGGAGAAGCGCTTTTACATCGGGGTCATGGGGCTGGGCTGTAAGAGGGTCCGAAAAGAATATGACTATATCTATTTTTCCCTCTGCAATTCCCGCGCCTATTTGCTGGTCTCCGCCCAAAGGTCCGCTTTTATATCCCTTTACGTTA
The DNA here is from genome assembly GCA_016281115.1 of Clostridiaceae bacterium. Lineage (GTDB taxonomy): Bacteria > Bacillota > Clostridia > Oscillospirales > Acutalibacteraceae > JAEEHZ01. The sequence continues at coordinate 2,180 of JAEEHZ010000165.1, forward strand.
AGACCGGTTTTTTCGGAAATAAGCTTTGCTGTTGTACCTGTACCGCAAAGATCAAATTTTTTAAGGATATCTTTATTCTTGTCACAAAATTCAATAATTGCGGGTTTCATATTGTCGTGCGCTATTAAAGCTATTATTTTACTTCTCATCGGATACACCTCGCTTTTTTAATATTACAAGAATATATTACAATACCGATGAGTTTTATGTCAATAGCGGACAGCCGAAATTAACGGTTTTTGTTTTTAATATATAATACAACTCCCAACACCATTAAAACAAAACCTGCGCCTATTATTATATATGAGGCGGTCTCTGTGGTAAAGAACGAATATCTTAAATTTATTACAGGTATCAGCCAATCGCTTGAAATGTGCTGATTTCCGTTTGAAAAGAGCAGATTATAAAGTCCGAACCCCAAAAGCACAGCGCCAAGTCCGGCAAAAAATTTTCCCATCTTGTTTTATGCCGCGCAAGCTTTTGCTTTTGCGGTCTCCTTTCCGTTATTTAAAGATCAGTCAAAGAACTTTGAGTGAATAGCCGATACAGCTCTGTCTGCATCGTCTTTGTCTATGAGCACTGAAACTTTGATCTCACTTGTCGTTATCATTTGTATATTTATCTGTGCGTCATAAAGAGCCTCAAACATTGTGCTTGCAACGCCTGCGTGGCTTTCCATACCTGCTCCCACAATAGATATTTTGGCAACATCTTCGTCTTTTATAACTCTGGCTGTTTCACCAATTACTGCACGATGCTCCTCTAAAACACGAACAGCCTCGTCGCCTTTTCCGGCGGCAACGGTAAAGGCGATATCCTTTTCGCCTTCTCTGCCGACCGATTGGATTATTATGTCAACATTTATATCTTTTCTGGCGAGCAAAGAAAATACCTTGAAAGCGAGGCCCGGACGGTCGGGTACGCCTATAATCGAAATTCTTGCTACATTACAGTCTTTTGCAACGCCGCTTATCAGCATCTTTTCCATATTTGTATTCTCCTTAACTATTGTACCTGATGATTGCTTTAAGCTTGAAAGCACCTCAAGCTCTATGTCATATTTTTTAGCCATTTCTACAGAACGGTTATTAAGTACCTGCGCGCCCAATGTTGCAAGCTCGAGCATTTCGTCATACGAGATTACCTCAAGCTTAACGGCGTTCGGAACTTTTCTCGGGTCTGCCGTATATACGCCCTCAACATCGGTGTATATCTGGCACAGATCTGCTTTCATTGCGGCGGCTATCGCAACCGCACTTGTGTCGCTTCCGCCCCTGCCGAGGGTGGTTATGTCGTCAAATCTGTTAATACCCTGAAAACCCGCAACAATTACGATGTTCTTTTTGTCGAGTTCTTTCTTTATGCGGTCTGTGCGTATCCTTTTAATCCTAGCCGCGCTGTAAGTAGATGTAGTCTCAAATCCCGCCTGCCATCCAAGCAGAGATACAACGGGATAACCGAGCTTTTCTATTGCCATTGCAAGCAGCGCGACCGACATTTGCTCGCCTGCCGAAAGCAGCATATCCATTTCTCTGCGGCTTGCGTTCGGGTTTATGCTCACAGCTTTTTCTATAAGCTCGTCTGTTGTGTCTCCCTGCGCGGAAACAACCACCACAATATCGTTTCCCTGATTATATGCCCGTGTGATTATATTTGCAACGTTAAATATACGCTCGTTGTCGGCAACCGAGCTACCGCCGAATTTTTGTACAATTAAACTCATTTCCTATTATCGCTCCCTTAGAGTAAAATATTTATCTTGCTAATAAACCGATTATATGTTCATTATATGCCAAAGTGTGTTTTGCTGTTTATTTTGGCTTGTTAAAAATCCGCAAGCTTAATTACAGAACATATTTCTATATTACTATCAAGCATAATATTTTCAGCTTTTGTTATATCCTTAAGAGGCAGCTCTTTATCCATTGTAAATGCCAGCTCCTCTTCATCAGTTCCGATAAGAGTTATTCCTCCCAATAAATCGGTCGCTTTGTTAAGCGCAAAGTTTATGTTTTCACATTTTATTCTGAAATACATTCTCGACATAGAATACTCGTACGGTATAATGTTCTTATTGTCACTGTCTTCCCAATAAAGATATTTGCGCGCGTGTATATGCTTTACACAGTCGATAACATCAGCTACCACCGCGCTTGCAGTGGGAAGCTTGCCTGCGCCTCTGCCGTAAAAGATGACGTCGCCTGTTGAATCGCCTTTTACAAGTATTGCGTTGAAAACATCATTGACCGACGCAAGCAAATGCTCCTTCTTTATTATCATCGGGCATACAGTTATGTCAAGCATACCGTTTCCGAGTCTCCGGGTTCTGCCGATAAGCTTGATCACGCCACCGTACATATCCGCATATTTAACATCTGTCAGAGAGATTTTTTCTATGCCTTCGCAATAAACATTTTTGGGATATATATGCTCTCCGTATGCAAGAGAAGACAGTATGCATATTTTGCGGCAGGTGTCGTAACCCTTAACGTCGCAGTCGGGGTTGCGCTCCGCGTAACCCAATTCCTGAGCTTGTTTTAAAGCGGTATCAAACGGTATGTTATCGTTTATCATTTTTGTAAGAATATAATTTGTTGTACCGTTTAATATTCCTGCTATTTCCAGAAAATTATTTGCCGCCAGGCATTGGTTTAAGGGACGAAGTATAGGTATTCCGCCGCCTACGCTTGCCTCAAACAGAAGGTTTACGTTATTCTCAAGCGCAACGTTAAGCAGATCTGCGCCCTTTTCGGCAATAAGCTCTTTGTTGGATGTTACAACGCTTTTGCCTGCCTGCAGGCAACGCCTGACAAAATCATATGCGGGGTTCAGTCCCCCCATTGCTTCTACTACTATTTGGACTTCACTGTCATTTACAATATCTTCAAAGCTTTTTGTAAATCTGTCTGCAAATGGTGAATCGGGAAAATCCCTCAAATCAAGTATATATTTTATGTCAATTATATTTTTTGAATGGCTTTTTAACGATTTTTTGTGAGTTTGTATGACTTCGGCAACACCCGAGCCCACAACTCCGTAGCCCATTATTGCTATTTGAACCATATATGCTCTCCTTTATAACTTAGTTTCCGAATTCGGATGTCCACCATTCGTCATCTTCGGACGATGTGTTATCCTGTGAAGATACCTCTGAGCTTGCCGTGCTTGAAGTTTCATCTTGAGAAACATCTCCGGAAGAAGCCTCGGAAGATTGTGAACTCGAACTTGAGCTGCTTGATGAAGATGTGTCTGTATCGGTACTCTTTTTATAGCAGTTGCCCTCACAGTAAGACGGCATATTGCCTTGCGTATAGTATCCTATGCCGGTATTTTTGCATTTGTCGCCTGCCAAAAG
>JAEEHZ010000166.1 GCA_016281115.1 Clostridiaceae bacterium
AAGCCGCAAAACACACTGAAGATCAATACGGCGGCAGTTACTTTCGCGCGTTGTATAAAAACTGTTTTATAATCGGGAATATACATATTAATACCTTTATAAAAATCAATGCAACAAATTTTTAAAAAACGATGAAATTTTCCAAATAATGTGTTATTATATACGCAGTACACCTTTATTATTTCCGAAAAGCGCTTAAATATCAAATTTGTTTTTTATTTAAGGAGGGCTCTATTATGTATGATTGTGTAATAACCATAGCTCGCCAATTCGGCAGCGGAGGACGAATTATCGGTGAAAAGCTTGCCGAGGCTCTCGGCATGCCTTATTATGACAGAGAGCTTTTGACCGAAGCCGCAAAAAAGGCAGGCGTAGACCCAAATGTCTTTTCCAACGTAGACGAGCGCGCTGTAAACAGCCTGCTTTATGCTTTGTCTATGGGGATTTACAGCGTTGGCAATACATTTTCCCCTATGAGCAGTATGCCCGACAACGACCGTTTGTACATTGCACAACACAATATAATTAATGATCTGGCGAGCAAAGGCCCGTGCGTTATAATAGGCAGATGTGGAGATTACGTTCTGCGTGAGCGCAAAAACCTTATCCGTGTATTTATCTATGCTGATATGGAATACCGAAAAGAGCGCGCCTGCAGGCTTTATGATATTTCACCCGACAAAGTTGAAAGCACCATAAACAAAACAGATAAAACACGCGCGAACTATTATAATTTTTATACATCTCAAAAGTGGGGCAATATGCAGAATTATGATCTGTGCATAAACAGCGCAAAGCTAGGCGAGGCAGGCAGTATAGAAGTTATCAAAGAATATGTGCGTAGATTTTGCGAAGAAAACGCCAAAGGATAAGCAAATGAAAACAGTACTTATTACAGGTGGGGCGCGTGGTATCGGCAAGGGCTGTGTCATAGCTTTTGCCCAAAAGGGTTACAATGTTGCAATAAACTATAATAACAGCCAAAAAGAAGCGAAAAACCTGAAAAACGACATATTGTCAAACGGATTAAGCGCAGAGATATTTAAAGCAGACGTATCTTGTGAAAATGAGGCAAAGAAGCTTATAGACGATGTTGTTGCCCGTTTCGGCAAAATAGACGTTCTTATAAATAACGCGGGCAAGGCTTTGTATAAGCCTTTTGATGAAGTAACAGATCCCGAATGGCAAAACCTTTGCGCCTGTGACTTGAGCAGTGTCGTATATTGCACGAAATACGCCGTAAAGGATATGCTGTTGCACAAATATGGCAGAATAATAAATATATCCTCAATGTGGGGGGAGAGAGGCGCATCTTGTGAGGCTCATTACAGCGCCGTAAAAGCGGGAATAATAGGTCTTACTAAAGCTCTCGCAAAGGAATACGCCCCCTGCGGTATAACGGCGAACTGCATAACCCCCGGTGTTATTGATACGGATATGCTTAACATATTTTCTGCACAGGAAAAAGCGGAGCTGATAAACAGAACTCCTTGTGCGCGGCTCGGCACACCTTATGATGTAGCGGCGGCAGCTTTGTTTTTCGCCGATACAAGATCAGATTTTATAACGGGTCAGGTTTTGGGCGTAGACGGCGGATTTGTGTGATTGGGTCATTCCGGTTAAATATTGACAAACACTATAATTGTGTTATATAATTCATTTGCATTTATTAGAGTGAAGGAGCATTGTTATGGACGCAAAAACAGAGAAAAAACAAAGATCTTACGGCGGCTTGTCGGTGTTATTCGGCATTTTGTCGATTATATTGACCGTATGTTTCAGCAGTATGTGCGTAATACTCGATATAACAGGAAAAATAAGCAAAGGAACGGCCGCGGGTCTTGTATTCGCAGGACTTATTTTCGGAATTATCGGAATTTTTACTTCCTGCATTTCAAACGCTACCGTGCGCGGCAACAAAGCTGCCGTTTTCGGCTTGGTGTGTTCTATAATAAGCATATTGTTATGCGTGTATTCCTTTATTCTCTACCTTGATATGTGCTATTGGTGGACAAACATACTCACAGGTATGGGTGTTATATAACACGCAGTAAAAATGTTTATAAAAACAGTTGATTTTTAGAGCTTATTATGATATAATCCCATTCGTTGCCCGATGAATGGGTAGTGCGCCGGTGTGGTGGAATAGGCAGACACAAGGGACTTAAAATCCCTCGGACCACAAATCCGTGCCGGTTCAAGTCCGGCCACCGGCACCATCTTGACGGTTGAAATATGATTTAGTCTTATTTCAACCGCCTTTTTGTACTATTGTAGGCGATTGCCTTTTCTTCCATTATAAATGTCGGCGGTATTTCAAATTTGCCTATGACATTATAATGAATTTCCACCTTTTGAGTAGTCGTTCCGTTTGTTTCTTCTCTGTGATGAACAGAATATTGGTGTCTGCCTTACGATGCGTGATTTTGTGAGTGCAGAATACATGTCTTAAAAATATTGCATAGTCGGTCATATGCCTGTCTGCAATCTTCATTAAAGATATGAGCGATTTTTCACCCTGCATTGATACACGCGGAAAAAAGCTTTTCATAGACGGCGGACTTACAGCAGTAAACGGAGGAAAACTCAATCTGCTGTATTTGCCCGACAGAAATGCGGAGAACTATGAATTGATGAGCGCTTAATTCTATTTTGTTATCAAAGCAATTAGCTTTGGATATATAACGGTTTTAATTTTATAAAATAAAGGAGATGTTTAAAAATGTACAAATTTAAAACCAAGTTTATTTCTTTGGCAGTGGCGCTGTTGCTCATATGCTCAATAGGCGTATGCGCCATGGCAGAAGAGCCTATTGCCTCATCTGCCGCATCTGCGGTAATCGGTGATGTAACGGGTGACGGCGAGGTAACTATGCTCGATGTAACAGAGATGCAAAAATACATCGCGAAGCTTGTTGAGTTTACACCGGAGCAAATTAAACGTGCTGATGTAAACGGCGACGGCGAGGTGACTATGCTCGACGTTACAACAGTGCAAAAATTCATAGCAAAGCTTATTGATGTTTTCCCCGCAGAGGAAGCATCAAGCGACAGCGACACGACAAATACCGATTTATTATCGATGACAACCGATTCTTCGGCTGAAACGGAAACAGAAAACGAGTCGGAAAAAGCCATAATTGATTTCTGCGATACACCGCTTATGCTTTCAAAACTCAAAGAGTACGAGACAAGCGCAACATACGAATGGAAAAGCGAGGACACCGAGGGCGAGTCTGTATGCGTCGGCATCACTATCCAAGACATACTCGCGGATTTGGTAACATTGCCGGGAAATGCTGATGGTCTCACCTTTATTGCGGAAGACGGTTTTAGTAAAACTTTTGCGTTAAACGGCAGTACGTCGGGTGTTTTCTATTCGAACAAAGCACGCGTGAGGGTGATGCTTGCCTGGAATGTGGACGGCGAAGATTTGTCAAAGCTCAGGCTTATCGTACCTTACGACGGCACTAACCCCAACAAAGGCTCGTGGGTAGGTCCTCTTGTTAAAGTTGTTGCAAATACTCATGACGTTCCTGATACGGACACATCAAATACCGAAACAGAATCTGAAGAAGCCATACTCGATTTCTGCGGCACTCCTCTTTTGCTTTCAGAGCTCGAAGGATATGAAACAAGCGCAATATACGCATGGAAAAGCAAGGGCGGCGAGGGCGAATCCGAATGCATCGGTATCACTATCCAGGACATACTTTCAGATTTTGTAACACTGCCCGGAAATGCCAAAAGTCTCACCTTTGAAGGTGAAGACGGTTCCAGCAAAACTTTTGCCTTAAACAGCAGCGCATCAGGCGTTTTCTATTCAA
>JAEEHZ010000167.1 GCA_016281115.1 Clostridiaceae bacterium
CTCCCAAATAGCTCTTAAGCTTATCCTCTATTTCATCTTTTGTAATTAAAGGGTTTCTGCCTTTGCTCAAAAGACACGCTTCCGTGGTTATTACTGTGCCCTGACCGTCACTGTGGATAGAGCCGCCCTCCAGCACAAACGGCTCTGCGTCAAAATAATCATATCCGAGCTTATCGCAGAGTGCTTTGGCAAGAAGGTTATCATTTTCATAATCACGGTACAGCCCGTCATAATTTCCGCCCCAGGCATTAAAGCTCCAGTTTATGCCGCACACATCGCCGTTTTTATTCTTTACAAACGTAGGGGCGGTATCTCTTGCCCAAGAATCGTTGCTTTCTATATTCAAGACATTAATGTTGTCACAGCTCTTAAAAATACCGCAAACAGCATTAAAATCTTTCTTGTTTGCAAGGATAAACACCTTTTCGTGTTTTGAAAGCTCTTTTGCCATAAACGTAAATGTTTTTTGTGCCTCAAGTGCGTTGTGAGGCCAGCTGCCGGGCCTTACGGGCCAAATAAGCACTGTGGCAAAATGCGGTTCAAATTCGGCGGGCATATAAAAGCCTTTTTGTTTGGGCAAGTAATTGTTTATCATAAAAACCTCTTTATCAAACTGTATCCTTTGCCTGCTGACAAAGCTCGTAAAGTACCCTAAGGGCTTCTATGGGGGTAAGGGTATTGGCGTCGATAGTTTTAAGCTTATCTATTATCTCACAGCCGATACTGCTCTCAAATTCAAACTGAATGTTTTCGGCTTGTTTATATGATTTGTTTTGCAACGGTGCCGAAACAGTAACCGCTTTATCACCGTTTTCAAGCTCAGAGAGTATCTCCTTTGCTCTCAGTATTATCGGTTGCGGAACGCCAGCAAGCTTTGCTACTTCAATTCCGTAGCTTTCGTCGGCGCCCCCGGGTACTATTCTTCTCAGAAATGTAATATCAAAGCCGCGCTTTTTGACCGCTATATTATAATTCTTTACGCCCTCAAGGGTGTTCTCCATCTCCGTAAGCTCGTGATAGTGAGTTGCAAACATTGTTTTTGCGCCTAATACCCTTTTGTTTGTAACGTATTCTATAACGGCTCTCGCAATGCTCATTCCATCATAAGTAGATGTTCCGCGTCCAATCTCGTCAAAAATAAGCAAACTGTTTTTCGTTGCAGATTTGACAATATTTGCTACCTCGTTCATCTCTACCATAAAAGTAGACTGTCCTGTTGTCAAGTCGTCATATGCTCCTATGCGCGTAAACACAGCGTCAACTATTCCTATCTCTGCGCTTTTGCACGGAACATAGCTGCCTGCCTGCGCCATTATCGTAATAAGCGCGACCTGGCGCATATAAGTCGATTTTCCCGCCATATTGGGGCCTGTTATTATATTTGTCCTGTTATCGTTTGTATCAAGATACACATCGTTCGGCACAAACGGAGTAGCTTTTAGAATTTGTTCTGCAACGGGGTGTCGGCTTTCTTTAAGAATTATTTTTCCGCTGTTGTTGATCTCGGGACGGCAGTAATTGTTTTCCGCCGCAACATTTGCAAGTGAAAGTAACGCATCTGTTACGGAGATCTGGCGTGCCGTTTGTTCGGTACGCGCAAGATGAGACGCAATTTGCTCAACAAATTGATTGTACAGATCGTATTCCAACCTGCAGCAGCGTTCTTTTGCGCCTAAAATGGTTCCCTCTAAACCCTTTAGCTCCTCTGTGATGTATCTTTCACAGCCTGTAAGAGTCTGCTTACGGATATATGTTTCGGGGGCAAGCTCTTTGTACATATTTGAAATCTCTATATAGTATCCGAAAACCTTGTTGTAGCCAATTTTCAGCTTCGGTATGCCTGTGCGTTCTTTTTCTCTCGCCTCTATTTTGGCGAGTACGGCAGCGCTGTCGTTTATTATCAGGCGCAGATCGTCTATCTCTTTATTGTAACCGTCTGCAAATATACCGCCTTCTTTTATAAGAACACCTGCGTCTTTGCTTATGGCGGTAAGTATCATATCTTTCAGATCCGCAAGCTCGTCCATATTTTTATAACAATCCCGCAAAAGTACGGATCTGCAGTCTTTGAGCAATTCTTTAAGCGCGGGTATTTTTTCAAACGATTCCCCCAAAGCATATAATTCTTTAGGCTTCACAGAACCGTAAGAGACCTTGGTCATTATTCGCTGAATATCGGAAATAGGAGACAAAGCGTCCCCCAAATCCATTCTCAGCGGTAAATTATCTATAAGTTCCCCTATGGATGATTGTCTGTTGATTATTGTGTTGCACGCAAGCAGAGGGCGCTCAAGCCATGAGCGCAACAAACGCTTGCCCATTGCTGTGTTTGTTTTATCAATGACCCACAAAAGGCTACCTTCGGACTTTCCCGTCTGCACAACGGAAAAAAGCTCCAAATTCTTTCGGGTGCTGTAATCTATTTGCATAAACTGCTCGCCGTGATAAAACTTTGGGGCGGAAATTCTCTCAAGTCCGTTCATTTGGGTAATTTTGAGATATTCCATTAAGCCCGATACGGCGGCAGCGGCACAAGTGCAATTTGCAAATTCGGAGTTTTCAAAATCAATATCGCCAAAAAAGCGGCTGAAGTTTTTTTCGGCGCCGGTGAATCTGTCTTCACTAAGCGTGTGGGGACGGACATTGAGCTTATCAAGTAATTCTTTACAAAGCTCCTTGTTTTCGGTTGCTGAGTTGTTGCATATTATCTCTGTTGGGGAATATGTAAATATTTCTCTAAGAAGGCTTTTTGTGTAATTACTGCCGGAAACTTCGGTAGTCAAAAGCTTTCCTGTAGATACATCACAAAAAGCCGCGCCGCATTTGTCATTCAAAACAAATAAACTGCATATATAGTTGTTCTGCCCCGCGTCGAGCAAAGAGCTTTCCATAACGGTGCCGGGGGTTATTACCCTTGTTATTCCGCGCTTTACAATGCCTTTTGTTAAGGCAGGGTCTTCAAGCTGTTCGCAAATTGCAACTTTATATCCCTTTGAGATAAGCTTTGCGATATATTCTTCGCAGCTGTGATAAGGGACGCCGCACATAGGAGCGCGCTCCTCTAAACCGCAGTCCCTGCCTGTCAGAATCAGATCAAGCTCTTTTGACGCAAGCTTTGCATCATCGAAAAACATTTCGTAAAAGTCACCGAGTCTGTAAAAGAGAATAACATCGGGGTTCTTGTTTTTTATTTCAAAATATTGTTTCATCATTGGTGATAATTCAGCCATTGATGCACCTTCTTATAATAGTCTAAATTTCAAATTATCAGTGGCAACCGCCGCAGGATGCGCAATCTCCTGCGCAAGACTGTGTATAATCTGTTGTATTGGGGTCTTCACCCTGAGCAGACTGGTTGATTATCGCCATTACTCTTGCAAGCTTTTTGTCAAATGTTTGCTTAGCCTCGTTATATGCTGTCATATTCTCATTTCGCATAATATCGGAGTAAACCTCTCTAAGCTCTTTGTTGAGCTGAGTGAGCTTTTCGGGGTCTTTGTCTTCCTTTGAAGTCTCATTATTTATAGCAAGACGCTTTAAATTGAAATTGCCGATAAGATCCTGCAGATCCTTGTCGTCGTCACATTGTTTTTGTATGTTATGAAGGTTAACATAAGCTTCATCTTTTTGTATTTGTCTGCCTATTTCACGTGCAAGTTCTATCATATCCATATTTTATAATCCTCTTTTCTTAAAACAGTTAATATTATTTATTTACAAATTCACCCTGCAATATCCAGTTGCGGGCTTTGGTAATTTTTACATTGGCAAAGGTTCCTATAAGTGACTCGTCACCGGGCGCCTCTACAATAATGTTTCCGCTTGTGCGTGCGGAAAGCATACCGTTTTTCTCGTTTAAGCTTTCTACAAGAACGCGCTCTGTGCTGTTTACCATAGATGCGCACCGCTCTGCCGCAATGCGCTCCTGAAGTTTTAAAAGCCGTGAGAAACGCTCGCCCTTTTGTTCGTCTGTTGTGGGGTCGGGCATTTCTGCCGCAGGTGTTCCCTTACGCCTTGAATAAATGAAAGTAAACAAAGATGTAAATCCTACCTCTTCCACAAGCGAAAGCGTTTGTTCAAAATCTTCCTCAGTTTCACCGGGAAAGCCCACTATGATATCTGATGTTAAAGAAACGTCTTTTATTTTCTCTTTTGCGTAGTTTACGATATCAAGATATTTGGCGCGGTCGTAGTGTCTGTTCATCTGCTTTAAAAGACGGTCGCTGCCGCTTTGGAATGGCAAATGAAGGTGTTTGCTTATATGCTTGCTGTTTGCTATCACATCTATTAGTTCTTTTGAGCAGTCTTTAGGGTGGGACGTCATAAACCTGATGAGAAAATCACCTTCAATGTCGTCTATCGCTTTTATAAGCTCTGCAAATGTGTGCTTTTCTTCAAGTCCTTTGCCGTAAGAATTTACGTTTTGTCCCAACAGGGTTATTTCTTTGTAGCCGTTTTCTACAAGTGAACGGGCTTCGCTTAATATATCTTCAAAGTTTCGGCTTCTTTCCCTGCCTCTTGTGTAAGGCACTATGCAATAAGAGCAGAAATTATCACAGCCGTACATAATTGAAAGCCAGGCTTTAAAGCTTCCGTCACGCTTTACGGGTATTCCTTCGTGAACGCAGAGATCATCGTTTCCGCGTTCAAAAACACGCCTGCCGCCCGTAATGCTTTTGTAAAACATATCGGGAAATTTATGTATTGCGTGAGTACCGAATACAAGCCCCACAAAGGGAAAGCTTTTATATATTCTGTTTGCTATATGCTCCTGCTCCATCATACATCCGCACAGCGCAATAAGCACTGTTGGGTGTCTTTTTTTTAGGGCTTTAAGCGCGCCCACGTTTCCGAATATCCTGTCCTCTGCGTGTTCACGCACGGCGCAGGTATTAAATAAAATAAAATCCGCTTCTTCAGTTTTATCTGTAAATTCAAATCCCATTTCTGAGAGCATACCTTTTATCTTTTCGCCGTCTGCAACATTTTGCTGGCAACCGTAGGTCCTTATACAGGCAAGCGGCACATCTCCGCGTTTGCGGATCTGCATTATTTCTTTAGCCAATGCAATGTACTCAGCCTGTTCATTGTAGTCATTTACGATCTTTCTTATCAATACTATCCTGCTTTCATAATCAAAATATCACAATATATATGATAACACACTTAAAACATTATTGCAATACCTGTAAATGCCCCAAATTTATACGGTAATTAAGTAATATTTACAAAAAAATCCCGCGGCGTTGTAAATGCAAGCCGCGGGATAAAGCGAATTATAATTTTATAGATTAACCGAAAATATCATCGAATATATCTCCGAAAATGTCGTCCCAGTTGCCGTAATTTTCTGAGCCGCCGTTTTGCGGAATGTCGTTGTTTCCTATTCTGTCGGACAAAGACGGAACATACTCTTCAAGCGTTATTTTAACGGTGCCTGTTGTCTTTTTGCCGATTCTGGATGTTCTCTCCAAGCCAAACTCTACAACATCGCCTACGCTGTGGCCGTCGAGAATATCTTCAATCTCGTCGGCTGTCGAAACTTTTTTGCCGTCGATCGATGTTATTTTGTCGGCAGACTGTATACCTGCCTTATATGCCGCAGATGAAGAATCTACGGTGTTTACATAGACGCCTGTGGAGTCTAATCCGTACATTCTCGCCATTTGCTCGGTGTTTATGTCTATAAGTGAGAGCCCGAGATAAATTCTGCCTTTAACGTAGCCGTATTCCATAAGGTCTTTTAAAACAGACGATACATCGTTAATCGGTATAGCAAAGCCCAAGCCCTCTACATCGCTGCCGGATGATTTGGCAACTACTAAACCGATAAGCTCGCCTTGTCCGTTAAATAATCCGCCGCCGCTGTTGCCGGGGTTTATTGCGGCATTTGTCTGCATTAGGCTCATTGTGTTGCCGTCTATATCTATATCTCTGTCAAGTGCGCTTATTATGCCTGCTGTAACCGTGCCGCCAAGTTGACCCAAGGGGTTGCCGATAGCTATTGCGGTGTCGCCGACCTTTAGCGCTTCGCTGTCGCCGAATACGGCAGGGGTGAGGTCTTCGGCGTCGATTTTGATTATTGCAACGTCAAGTGTAGAGTCTGAGCCGATAAGCTCGGCATCAAAG
>JAEEHZ010000168.1 GCA_016281115.1 Clostridiaceae bacterium
CGTTCTCGACGTATCTCAGAACATAGCTGCAACTGTCAAGGCTATTGACAGCAGGGGCAACAGCGTAACAAAGTCAATGCAGATCACAGTTGAAGCATGGCAGCAGCCTTACGCAGTAATATCCTGCAAACGAGAAAATAATTTCTATACAGATACCGTTCTTAACGTTTCTCCGACCGTTTCCAGCCTGTCAGGGCAGAACAGTGTAACAATACAGGAACAGCATAAAAAAACGACTGACAGCTCGTACAGTGCGTCTGTGAGCGTTCCTGCGAACACTGATACAACAATCCAGCTTGACAACCATTACGACTGGAACGTAAAAATCATAGTTTCAGATCGTTTATCGTCAACAACGTATAATTTAACGGTTCAAAAGGGTATGCCGATTGTATATTATGACAGATTAAAAAGCTCGACCGGCTTCAATTGTTTTCCTTCAGGAGAAAACAGCGTAGAAAGTCAGGGGCTTGCACTCGACGACGTAATATATATAGGCTCTCAGCAGCTTTACGATCAATACGATTTTACAGCAGCAGGAACAGTAACGTTGCTCGGAGCATACGACTACAGGCTTATTGAAGGTATCTTCAACGGCTTTACTATTCCAGACGCTTACGAAAAAGCATATAAAATAACGGCACAAGTCACAACAAATAACGAAAATACAGTCGGGGCGAGTATAAGTGAACTTTCCTGCTCCGGCGGTACTTGGAGTGGAACGACCTTCCGAATACCTATTTCCAGCGGTATAGTGAAGCAATCAGACCTGACACTTGAAACGACCTTCAATTACAGCAGAAACGGCCTGAATTTGAAGGTCACAAACTCAGGGAACTATAACGGTTCGATATTTAATATTACGATACATGGCTATATCGTCAAAAAGACAACTTCATTCGCAAGTGTCACAAACTACATAGCAGACGAACCTGCTACATAAAAGGAGTATAAAAATGGAAAGTTCAATCATCGTTTCGATAGTATCAGCAGCAGCAACCATATCCGGCGTTATTATATCCACAAAAGCAAGTGGAAGAGAGATATCGCACAAGCTTGAAACACATCAAGCCGTACTCGATACCAAAATTGACAACTTAGCAGCAGAAGTGAACAAACATAACCATTTTGCCGAACGTATGCCAGTAGTCGAAGAACAAATCAAGGTTATAAATCATCGGCTCGAAGATCTCGAAAGGAGAAAAGAATGAAAGAGAGAATATGCAAGCTGGTTGACGTAAAATCAATCGTCACGCTTACACTTACAGGCGTATTCGCATACATGAATATTGTAGGTCAGGAAGTTTCGGAAACCTTCAAGACCATATATGTAATGATCATAGGATTTTATTTCGGCACTCAGTTAATGAAAAAGCAGTAAACACGCATTTGTGTGAATAAAATGTGAACATAACACACTATTGCGTTAAAAGAAAAAAGGCAGCTATTCGGCTGCCTTTTTCTTTAAAAATTCCTTTATTTTATCGTATAGATTATCGCCGTCGTCACTATCCTGAGTGCTATCGAATCTTGCAACTTCAAGTACGCATATAGTTTCTTTAAGAAGTTCCAACATTTCTTTGGTTATTTCGTAGCTCTCGATCTTTTCAATGCACCAGCGTTCAAGGTATGGAGCAGGTTTACGTTCGCCATAGCACCAATTATGGAACGTGCGCAGTGGTATTTCTTCAGCTCGTGCGAACTCTGACATTTTTATACCGTACTTGTCAAGGGCTTCACGAATAGCGTTCTTTTCATTCATAATCAAAAAACCTCGTTTCTTTTAGTTTTTGCTCGAATTGTTTAGCTTTTCCATAGAAAAAACCTGCTTTATAATCGCTATCAGCATTTTCTGATAAGTGCATATACATCTTGGCTGATCTCCTGTACTTCAATCGCTGTTTAAGAATATCCAGCATAGGCAAAAGTATTTCGTATATCTCATTCAGCACAAAAAGCCAAAGGCAAACCTGAATAATAGCGGTCATGGCTTCACTTCCTTTTTACGTTCCCTTTAGTCAAGGTTGACAAGGTGGCTCGGTATTCTTCTTTTTCCTTCTTTTCCTGCTCCTGCATTGCTTCCAGCTCCCGACGGTACGCCCTGTAGTTATCACAAAACTTGTGGCAGCCTACAGCCCTATTTTTGCAGTGGTAACATAAACATTTGACCATAATATTCAAATCCTTTCGTAAATACGTTCTAATAGCCGTTTGCATTTAAGAGAGTAATTATATTGCTTAACACCTGAGAACGTCCTACAACGCATTGTGGACGCTCTCAGAAGTGTTATATATTAGTTATGGATTTCTATGTAACCTGAATCAGTTTCAACAAAGTGTCCGTTGATTTCCATATCCCTGCCGTAAGCTTCAAAATCGAAGTAGTAACGCAGTTCTTCAGGAACGCTATTTAATATTCCAGATTCTTCGCAGTAGTATTCTGCAACATCAGCCATTGAATGGCAGCCGTCGTAAAACGTATAATCTCCTTCCTGCACCTTCTGAAGTGCTTCATCAGTAGCAAGCCCACATTCGAGCATTGCCCCGAAGGCTTCAAGCTCGTACTCGTCGAAGTTTTCAAGTTCTTCTGCAAGCTCGTTTAGATCATCAAGGCTTGCGTATTCGCTTATGCTCAGTCCGTTTATATCAGTCTCGTAATCGCTGATAAAAGATTCTTCGTACATAGTACCGTCTGCAACTCCGATCTCGTCGTAAGCTGCGTATATTTCCTCAGTAGTAGCAGGAAGCACCAGCCTTGTGAAGATCAGCTCGCCCTCGTTGTATTTTCCTAAGTTAGTTAAACATAATTCAATCATTTTTCATTCTCCTTTAAATTCTCGGTATTGGTTTTGGTTTTGGTTTATTCGGTCAATTCCTTGACCTTGATTTAATTATATACCCATTGAACATAAAAGTCAATAGTTTTTTGAAAGTTTTTTGCCAATTGAGCATATTTGTAAGATGTTACAAAAAAGAGAAGTGGTGATTGTTTATAATCACCACTTTGTTATTTTATCCAGCTATGCAGCACAAGCAACAGGCAAGGAATAAATTTTTGATCTCGGCTTCAGTTCCTTCGTAATCGGTTGATATAATCAAAGTACAGTTACCAGCAGAAATTGAATAATTTACCTCGAAATGCATATATGTTCTGCCTTCCATAGCTTTCTTGACCTTTTCGCAAGTCTCTTGGGAAAAATAACCCAGCTCCGTGAAAAAGTAATCTCGCATTCGTTTCATTATTCCTCGCCACCTTCCTCGTTCTTTTCCTTTACTTCCAGAAGTGTCATACTGCCATATATACAGCCGTTTTCATAACCTCTGGCTTTCTTTTCAGCAGATCTGATTGTTCTTGCTTCAATTTCTCTTGTTGTTTCATATCCACCCTTTAAAGACTGCGGATTGCCACGCCAAAACTTTGCAATATATTTTTTCATACTTCATCAACCTTTCTGCCGGATTTAGCCGTCCGGCTCGGCTTGGTTTATATACTTATCTGGGAAGGAGCATTGCACCCAGCTTTTTTTGCAAGTTCTTTATTGCCTTATCATCATTATTTGTAGCTTTGTAGTTCTTTATATCCAGCGGCTTAAAAGACCTTTCGTCGTTAGTGTAGTATTCCAGTTTTGTTACCTTTCCCTTGCTGAAAGTGATGTCAGCGTGTATATGTTCATCAATAACTATAGTCTTTCTGCTGCTTGCCCACGTTCCACGCTGAGCTGTTTTTGCATTCAGTATCTTTGCAACCTTATCAAGAGCTTCGTATCTTGTCTTTGCTGTAATATCCTGAATTTCTTTTACCTGCTCATTTGTCAGGTTAATTTCATTTGTAAACATCATAATTTTTACCTCGTAATCTTTCTGCCTTTCGGCTGGGCTTTGGTTTGTTCCTTTGATTGTATTATACTACCCATTGAGCATAAAGTCAAGCGATATGACAAAAAAATATGCTCAAAAGGTATAATTTGTACACTTGCACAAAAGCACCCACTGAGCATTGTATAATTTGTATAATAGGGATTTTGAGATCAATAAGGGATTAAAAAAAGGAGCTTCACA
>JAEEHZ010000169.1 GCA_016281115.1 Clostridiaceae bacterium
GAGCCATACGACGGTATGAAGGTGATATGCCGCGGCAGAGTGGGTGTGTATGAGCCGAGCGGTCAGTATCAGCTGTATATTGAGGATATGCAGCCCGACGGCGCAGGCGCATTATATGTCGCCTTTGAACAGCTTAAAGAAAAGCTTGAAAAGCTTGGGTTGTTTGACCCTTCAGCTAAAAAGCCGCTGCCGCGTTTCCCTTCAAAAATAGGTGTTGTTACATCGTCTACGGGTGCGGCAATTGAGGACGTAAAATCCATACTTGCAAGACGGTATCCTTTGGCGGAAATATTGCTGTATCCTTCGCTTGTGCAGGGTGCGGAAGCCCCGAAACAGCTGATTTCGGGTATCAAATATTTTAACGACAATAAGAACGCAGATGTTATTATAATAGGCAGGGGCGGCGGAAGTGCAGAGGATCTGTGGGCTTTTAACGATGAAGCGCTTGCAATGGAGATATTCAAATCTGAGATACCTGTTATTTCTGCGGTAGGCCACGAAACGGATTTTACAATATGTGATTTTGTTGCCGATAAGCGCGCTCCAACTCCGTCAGCTGCGGCGGAAACGGCAGTACCCGACAAAGCAGAGCTTGCCGATATGATCCTCGGATACCGCGACGCGATACGTTCTTTGACAGAAAGAAATATTTACGAAAAAGAGTATTCTCTTAATATATGCAAAGAACGCCTGCAAAGTCATGATCCGTCTAAGATCATTGAAAGCGAGAATTTACGGCTTGACTCATTGGTGCAGAAATTTATGTATTCGGCACAGAAAGTATTGGACATTAAGAAAAACAAGCTTGATGATTTAACAAATAAATTAGAGGCAATGAATCCGCTTTCAGTTTTAAGGCGCGGTTACAGTGTCGCTTATAATAACGGAAAAGTAGTAAGATCTGTCAAAGACGCAAAAAGCGGAGATAGTATAAGATTATGTGTATCAGACGGTGAAATAAGCCTTACTGTCGATAAATAATAAAACGGAGTAACAAAATGAGTGGAAAAAATATTGAGATAAATGAGAATATTAAATATGAAGACGCATTGAAAATGCTTGAACAAATAACGGAAAAGCTTGAGCAGGGAGATAATTCTCTTGAGGAAAGTTTAAAGCTTTTTGAACAGGGTACAAAGCTTTGTGATGTTTGCTATAAACAGCTGGAAAACGCAAGGCAAAAAGTAACGGAAATAACTCAAAAATAACTTATATGAGGTTTAATATGAATAAATACACCGACTTAATAGAAAAAGCGCTCAACTCCTATATTCCCGAATATGACTGCTTGGAACAGTCCGTTGTATCTTCAATGAAATACAGCCTTCTTGCAGGGGGAAAGAGAATTCGCCCCTTGCTTGCGATAATGTTTTGTCAATTAAACGGCGGACAAGCGGAAGCTGCCATACCTTTTGGATGTGCTGTTGAGATGATCCATACTTATTCTTTGATACACGACGACCTGCCGTGCATGGATGATGACGATATGCGCAGAGGTAAGCCTTCAAACCACATAGCATACGGCGAGGCAAATGCTCTGCTTGCAGGAGACGCGCTCCAAAGCCTTGCGTTTGAAATAATTACCGATAGAAAAACACGGGAGCTTTGCGGCGATACCGCTTGTGCAGAAGCCGCAAATGTGTTGGCTTCAAGAATAGGCGCGCACGGAATGGTAGGCGGTCAGGTAATTGACCTCGCTAACGAGAATAAGAGGGCCTCAGCCGATGTTTTGAGGGTAATGGATGATAAAAAGACAGGCGACCTTATTGCGGCGGCTTGCGAGCTTGGGTGCATTGCAGCCAATGCAGGCGAAAAAGAGAGAGAAACTGCCGTAAAATATGCAAAGGCGCTTGGAGCGGCATTCCAGATTCAAGATGATATACTTGATGTGACTGCGAGTCAAGAGGAGCTTGGCAAGCCGATAAACAGCGACAGCGACAAGAATAAATCAACTTACGTGTCTTTATACGGAATTGAAAGATGCCGTGAGCTCGTAAATGAATTGACTAAAGAAGCGTCGTCTTATATATCGGGAGACAGCACCGCCGCAGATGAACTCAAAAAAATTGCCTATTCTTTGGCAAAGAGGAATAAATGACCTTGAATTAAATTTCGTCGGTTCAATGATAATGAAATAACGGGATAACAGCAATGGAAAATAAGTATCTGAAAAGAATAAATAAGCCGTCGGACTTAAAGCTTTTGAGCGTTAACCAGCTTGAGGAGCTGTGCGGTGAAATAAGAGAAAAACTGATACAAACCGTTTCGGAAAACGGAGGACATTTGTCTCCGAATTTGGGTGCGGTAGAACTTACCGTTGCCTTAGAGAGATCCTTTTGCGGAAAATATGACGATATAGTGTGGGACGTGGGACACCAGTGCTACACGCACAAGCTTTTAACGGGCAGACAGGACGTTTTCGATACAATAAGAAAAGAAGGCGGAATATCGGGTTTTCCAAAAAGAGAAGAGAGCAAATATGACGCCTTTAACGTAGGACACAGCAGTACGTCTGTGTCTGCGGCTTACGGTATAGCCAGAGCAAAAGAGCTTGAAAACAAACGTGGATTCACAGTTGCGGTAATAGGCGACGGCGCGCTTACGGGCGGTCTTGCATTTGAAGGACTCAACAACGCCGGCAGAAGCAAAAAGAATATAATAGTCGTATTAAACGACAACGAAATGTCCATATCTAAAAACGTGGGCGGCATAGCAAAATACCTTACTAATCTGCGTATTAACACAGGATATTTAAGGCTTAAGCGCTACACCGAAAAGGTTTTGATACGCATACCCGTTATAGGTAAGCCGATAAGACAAGCCCTTTTAAAATCTAAAAGCAGGGTAAGAGAAAAGCTTTACAAAAACACAATTTTTGATGATCTCGGATTTATATATTACGGGCCTGTAGACGGTCACAACATACAAAAAATGCTTAACGCTTTTAAAGCCGCAAAACGTGTTGACGAGCCTGTTCTTGTCCACGTGCGCACTACAAAGGGAAAGGGCTATACTCCTGCCGAAAATGACCCCGGAAGCTTTCACGGTATATCAAAATTTGATATAGACACAGGCGAACCTTTGAGCGCTTCCAAAGGATATTCAGCCGTTTTCGGCGAATATATGTGCAGCCTTGCCAATGAGGATAACCGTATTTGTGCAATTACTGCCGCTATGACTTCGGGCACCGGATTAAAAGAGTTTTCACAGCTTTATAAAAACAGGTTTTTTGATGTGGGAATAGCAGAGGAGCATGCTGTAACATTTGCGGCAGGGCTTGCAAGCAAGGGTATTTTACCTGTGTTTTCCGTTTACTCTACATTTCTGCAACGCTCATACGACCAGATACTCCACGACGCCGCGGCGCAAAATTTGCATATAATCCTGGCAATAGACAGAGCAGGAATAGTCGGCGAAGACGGAGAA
>JAEEHZ010000170.1 GCA_016281115.1 Clostridiaceae bacterium
CATATTATGGCGATAATCAAATGTATAATAGATATTATTGCGGCGGCAGGCACAATATACAGCATCGCGAAATTCACCAAAATAATAAACCGCAGAAAAAGAGCCTCGCGCAAGGCTGCAAATGAAGAAGAAAATCAATAAATTGTACACTGTAACGGTGACCGCTCAGCGAAAGTTTTTTCTGTTGAGCGATCACCTTTATTTTTTCGCCCATTTAATGTTTTATCAAAAACGGTTGAAATACCCGATAAACTGTGATAACATATATTCAGTTATTTTTAGGATGGTAAATATATAATGAAATCTATTCGCGAAATTTACAAAATAGGCAAAGGTCCCTCAAGCTCACACACAATGGGTCCTAACAAAGCCGCAATACTTTTCAGAAACGAAAACCCTGACGCAGACAGGTTTAAGGCGGAGCTTTTCGGCTCGCTTGCCAAAACGGGAAAGGGTCACCGTACAGACACGGCGATCTGCGACGCTATGCGTCCGATAGAAACCGAAGTTATTTTTCGTACCGACTATGAGGGTGAGCTTCCTCACCCGAATACGCTCGACCTCTACGCATATAAAGACAACAAAGAAATTGCCAAAATGCGCGTTATGAGCATCGGCGGCGGAGATATTTCCATACTCGGCAGACCGGATATTGAAACTCCCGATATATATTTGGAAAAAAACTTTACCGAAATACGTAACTTTTGCAGAGACAGGAACATTCGCCTAAGCGATTATGTAGAACTTGTAGAGGGTAAATCCATCTGGGATTTTCTGTTTGACGTGTGGAACGCCATGAAAAAATCAATAAACGAGGGGCTTGTAAAAGAAGGCAAACTTGAAGGCGGTTTGGGCGTTTCCCGTTACGCGAGATACCTTTATAATCAGCGTCACATTGACGAAAGCGCGGTAACACGTGAAAACAGGATCGTTTGCTCCTATGCGTTTGCCGCAAGCGAAGAAAATGCCGACTGCGGAACAATAGTTACCGCTCCCACCTGCGGAGCCTGCGCAGTCGTTCCGTCTGTACTTAAATATATGCAGGAAAAGCATAATTTTACGGATAAACAAATCTTAAAAGCGCTCGCAGCGGCAGCGGTTATAGGCAACGTAGTTAAAACAAATGCGTCCATAAGCGGAGCCGAATGCGGATGTCAGGCAGAGATAGGCACCGCCTGCTCTATGGCGGCGGCAGGCTTGGCGGAGCTTTTTGAAATGGGCTTGCACCAGATAGAATATGCGGCAGAGGCTTCTCTTGAGCATCACCTGGGGCTTACGTGCGACCCTCTTTGCGGTCTTGTGCAGATACCGTGCATAGAGCGCAACGCCGTTGCAGCAATGCGCGCCATAAACTCACTCAGCCTTGCCAACTTTCTTACAGGCGCCAGAAAGATATCGTTTGATATGGTCGTAAAAACAATGTACAACACAGGGCGCGACCTGAAAAGGGAATATAAAGAGACATCGGAAGGCGGACTTGCGGAAATTTATAAATAAAAAGCTTGTTTTTCACATTTTAGACATATATAATTATGCAAAGCGTGAATTTTGCCCATATTAAATTCGCTGTTTAATGTGCTTTTTGTGGATTTTTATGAATTAATACTTTTTTTAATGCAAAAAAAGCATTTTTATGATATTATGTTTGTAAATAATAATAGATAAGTGAGGAGATTTTTATGAAGAAAGGATTATTAAGATCGATCGTCTCAATTGTGCTGGTTGCAATAATGTGCGTAAGCCTTGTTACAATATCGGCATATGCGGACGACTGGGGCAACGGCACATATAAGGTTGTTGCAGACACATTGTCTATCCGCAGCGACCCGGAAGTAGCCGATAACAAGATCGGCAAAATAACAAAAGGAACAACCATAGTTGTAACCGATATAATCGGCAGCGCATGGGGCTACACCACCGTAAACGATATATCGGGCTGGGTAAGTATGGAGTATTTGCAGTTCCAGAGTTTCGACCTTACCCTTCCTGTTTCTCACTTTTATGTAAACTGCGACGCCCTGAGCGTTAGATCTCAGGTAAAAACATCTTCTAAGCTTATGGGTACTCTTGACAGAGACACTATAGTTAACGTAGACAGAACACTTGACGTTTGGTCACACGTTACTTATGAAGATGTTAAAGGCTGGGTTATGACAAAATATCTTATTAAGCGTTACGAATCGCTTGAAAAAGACGTTGCACAGAGTTTCTCCAGCTGTAAAGTTTTCAAAAACGCAAATCTTCGCACAGGTCCCGGCTCAGAATATAATGTAAGAATGGTAATCCCCGGTGATGATACTATAACTGTGTCTATGGTAAAGAACGGCTTTGCATTTACATCTTATGAAGACACATTGGGCTGGGTATCACTTGACCTGCTCGACTATAAAGGAAAGAGCAAAGCTACCGCGCTTGAGCCTTTCTCCAGATCGGCAACAATGACAGCAGGCGACGGCGCTGTTTATGCAAACGGCGTTGACCTTTCCAAATGGAACGGAACAAAAATAGATTGGCCTCTGCTCAAAGAAAGCGGAATAGACTTTGTTATCCTCAAAGTCGGCAGCACCACAGGCGGAAAAGACTCAAGCTTTGACGATTACTATCAGCAGGCAAAGGCCGTAGGCATTGACGTAGGCGCATATTTCTACACATATGCACAGTCTGTAACTGCCGCTGAAAAAGACGCGAAAATGTGTATGGAATGGCTCAAGGGAACACAGCTTGAATATCCTGTTTTCTATGACATTGAAGATACGTCAAAGAACGGTCAAATCAACCTCAGCAAAACTACCTGCACAAAAATGTGTGAAAAATTCTGTGACACATTGCTCTTAAACGGCTGGTATCCCGGAATATATACAATGGTAGCTTGGTGGAGCAGCAAACTTGATTACAACGTGCTCGGCGGCAAGTATGAATCTTGGGTAGCAAGAGTTGCCAGCAGAACATCTTCTGCACAATGCACTCCTTCCGGCACATATGATTACGCTTCTCAGTTCGGTATGTATCAGTGGAACTGGTGCGGCAGATTGCCGGCGATCAAGGGCGTAGATGTTGACCTTGATGTAGCATATAAAGATTTCCCGTCTATCATCAAAAAGAAGAATCTTAACGGCTTTAACAGCACAGGCTCCAGAAGCTATTATGTTGAAAAAATGTACGGTGATGCAACAAACGACGAAGATGTTAATATGAACGACGTTGTATATATGCAAAAGACAATAGCAAAGCTTGCCGAAATGAACGAAGAAGAATTTGTTCTTGCCGATGTAAACGGCGATGAAGCATTGACTCTCGACGATGTTGTTTCCTTACAGCAATATATTGCGGGACTTAAAAAAGTATTTGCAATGGGTTAATGAAAAGTAATTAATATTATCCCCCAAAGGTTTATAAGAGCCTTTGGGGGATATTTTTATTTTAGTTTTGTTATTCATTAACAGCGAACATTAATTATCATTTGTTTTATAGATACTCTTCCAGTTCTTTTACAAGGTCGCTCTCTATTGCAATGAGCTCGTGGGTGAGATTTACGACTTCTTCTTCTGCGCTGGAGTATTGATTCAAATATTTGTTAAGCGATTTTATTCCCATATTGCTGCCCTCCGTCATAAGGTCGGCTATGGTGCTGTCGCTCGCGTCCGCGGCAAGCTTGAACGTTGTCTTTGTCCACGACATAACCTTTGCAACAGGATGCGGGTCTTTTTCGTCACAACCGTATTTATTGAGCAAAACGTGTGTCCTGTTGCCGAGCTCGCTGTGCCTGTCTTTTGAATAATTGAGTATGCTCTTCAGCTTATCGCTTGTTACCTTGTCAATAACGTCGTCAATTGAATCAACTCCCATTTTAATGCCCGCGTTGCACTCTTTAAGAAGTGATATGGTGTCTTTGTTTACTGTTGTTGTGTTCATAATGTTTTTCTCCTTTTGTTTTTCTATAATTATTTCTCATTTGGCAAAAAATATACATAAATATGTACAACACCCGCCTAAAGCATTGACATATATAAGCAAAAAGAGTAGAATTTCAAGGAATAGGATATCTGGAAAGGAAGTAAATATCGGTGAAAAGACAAGATAAAAACTCTGGAAATAAAAAGCAAAGCTTTATAATAAGATTAATAAAATCTGACTTCTTTATTTATATAATTTTCGGCGTTGTGGCAACGGTCGTAAATATGGTAGCATTTCGAATATTCAATTCCACCCTGCCGTTCGACGTCATAGTAACGCAAAACGTTTCTTATGTTTTGGCTTGGATAATATCATTTTTTGTTGCGTTTTTCTGCAACAAGTTTTTTGTTTTCAAAAGCAAAAGCATGGAGCCGAAAATCTTTTGGAAAGAGTTTGCGGGCTTTTTTACCGCAAGAATATTTTCGCTGTTTGTGCATATAGGCATCGCGAACCTTTGCGTTTTCGCAGGACTTACGGGAGATGTTGTAATCGGCACAATGGTATTTGCCAAACTGCTCGACGATGTATCTAATCTTATAGGAAACATCGCAGAGGTAATACTCAATTATATTTGCAGCAAGCTCTTCATCTTCAAAAACAAAAAGCCCGAAACAGATGAAAATAAATAATTTAACGAACAAGGAGAAAGCGTTATGGATAATAAAAACAAAACAATGGAAAAAATAGTAGCTCTTTGCAAGGGCAGGGGCTTTGTGTATGCAGGTTCCGAAATTTACGGCGGCTTGGCAAACACATGGGATTACGGCCCGCTTGGCATGGAGCTTAAAAATAATATAAAAAAAGCGTGGTTAAAAAAATTCGTGCAGGAAAATAAATATAACGTGGGGCTTGACTCCGCCATACTTATGAATCCCCAGACGTGGATAGCCTCGGGGCATTTAGGCGGATTTTCTGACCCCCTTATGGACTGCAAAGAGTGTAAAACACGCCACAGAGCTGATAATCTTATAGAGGACTTTGACGGCACAAACGTTGCAGGCTGGACGAATGAGCAAATGACCGATTATATAAAAGAAAAACAAATACCCTGCCCTAACTGCGGCAAAAATAATTTTACCGATATACGCCAGTTCAACCTTATGTTCAAGACATTCCAGGGCGTTACCGAGGACAGCAAAAGTGAAATATATCTTCGACCCGAAACAGCTCAGGGCATATTCGTAAACTTTGCAAACATACAGCGCACAAGCCGCAAAAAAATACCTTTCGGCGTGGCTCAGATAGGCAAATCATTCAGAAATGAGATAACCCCCGGTAACTTCATATTCCGTGTAAGAGAATTTGAGCAGATGGAGCTTGAATTTTTCTGCAAACCGGGCGAAGATTTAGAGTGGTTTGAATATTGGAGAGGTTTCTGCCGCGATTGGCTCTATTCACTTAACATCAAGCCGGAAAACCTCCGTTTGCGCGACCATTCCGCAGAGGAGCTTTGCTTCTATTCAAAGGCAACGACCGATTTTGAATACCTCTTCCCGTTTGGTTGGGGCGAGCTGTGGGGCGTTGCCGACAGAACCGATTACGACCTCAATCAACATATCAAAACAAGCGGAAAATCGCTTGAATACTTTGACCCGACAGACAACTCACGTTATGTTCCTTATGTTATCGAGCCGTCGCTCGGCGTTGAACGTCTGTTTTTGGCTCTCGTTACCGAAGCATACGATGAAGAAACGGTAGGCGAAGACGATACAAGGATAGTAATGCATTTCCACCCTGCTTTAGCGCCGTTCAAGGCTTGTGTTCTGCCGCTCTCCAAGAAGCTCGGCGAGCAGGCAGAAAAGGTTCAGGAGATGCTTTCAAAACACTTTATGACCGACTATGACGACGCAGGCTCAATAGGCAAGCGTTACCGCCGCCAAGACGAGATAGGCACACCTTATTGCATTACGTATGACTTTGACAGCTTAGAGGATAACTGTGTTACCGTACGTGACCGCGACACAATGGAGCAGCAGCGCATATCCATAGATAAGCTTGCAGATTATATAAACGAAAAAATAGCATTCTAAGCCTCGGTTTCCATTGATAACAATTTTTAATTAAACATCTAAGAATAAGATAATATCATTACGCGCAACTTATCCCTCAGCTTTGCTGACACCTTCCTCAAAGAGAGGCTTGTAATGACAAAATCGACTTATCGAGAACAAAGCAGGGGGCTCTCGTCCACCCAGCGGGGGCGCAGCCCCCCGGGTGGTCGCAAAAGGGATTCCAAAGGGAAAACCGTCGATAGGTTGTCCCTTTGGCGCGTTTTGACTACTTTGTCGCGTGACAAAGTAGTTGCCAGCCCGGCATTAGGGCAAAACGTGTTATTATACATAACAAAGAAACGGATTCAAATGCTATATGTCAAGAAACAACCCATCAGTCGGCTGCGCCGGCACTTCCCTTTGCGCAAGCCGGCCAACTCTGCGTTTAAATAAAAACAGCCTGCTGAACAAAATATTTCAGCAGGTCGTTTGTATTAATGTATGGCAAAGAATAATTTTGCAAAAGGAAGATAAACATGATAAACATAGGTGCGCATTTGTCGGCGTCAAAGGGCTTTTTGAATATGGCTAAACAGGCTGTGGCAATAGGCGGAAATACATTTCAGTTTTTCACCAGGAACCCGAGAGGTTTCGCCGCAAAAGATATTGACAAAAAGGATATCGCAGAGTATTTGAGCTTTATAAGCGACAAAAACTTTGCTGTAATACTTGCGCACGCGCCCTATACATTAAACCCGTGCTCAGACAAGGAAAACGTGCGTGAGCTTGCGCAAATGATAATGAGCGACGACATAAAAAGAATGGAAAATATACCCCACAGTTACTATAACTTTCACCCCGGCAGTCACGTTGGGCAGGGAGCTGAAAAGGGAATTGAACTGACATCTAATCTGCTTAACGCCGTGCTTTTAAAAGGACAGACAACAACTGTATTGCTTGAAACAATGTCGGGAAAAGGCAGCGAGATAGGCGGCACATTTCAGGAGCTTAAAGAAATAATTGATAGAGTGGAATTAAACGAAAAACTCGGCGTTTGCCTTGATACATGCCACGTTTACGATGCAGGCTACGACATTGTGAATGAGCTTGATGCCGTATTGGCTGAATTTGACAGCCTTATAGGACTTGATAAACTTAAAGCCATTCATTTAAACGATACAAAAAATCCTTTTTCAAGCCACAAAGACCGCCACGAAAAAATAGGAGAAGGTTATTTGGGGCTTGACGCAATAAAAAGAATTGTAAATCATCCCAAACTTCGCAATTTACCCTTCTTTTTGGAAACGCCAAACGAAATAGAAGGCTACGCCAAAGAAATAGAGCTTATAAAGTCTGTTTATGAAGCTTAATCTGCTTCTCGTTTCGCCTTTTGCCAAAAAAAGAGCGTAGTTTTTTGAATATACCTGATATGAGCTTAAACATTGCTTTGAACGGTATAAGTATCAATCTGAAAATAAGCATTGTAAGTCTGCCTGCGGTGTATCTGTAAATAAGAAAACCCGCAAACATAATAAGCAGAGAATAAAGGCTTATATTGCCTTTGTTCACGGCACAAAAAAACAAAAAAACAGGCACGGATATGCTCAGAAAAAAGAATATATCCTGTATGATAACAGCCTTCTGTGAATTAACACCAAGTTCCCTTAAGAACCTGAACAGATCGTAATACACTCCTATGAAAACACCGAATATTACACTGTAAAGCAAAAAATATAATTCCTGTGAAATGATTATTTTGTCCATCTTAAGCACCCAAGGTTTTTATTTAAACAGCTTTTTGAGTATTCCGCCGCCCGTGTTGTTTTGTGTGTAGATAAGCGAAGATATATTTCCGTCTATCAAAAGTTCACCTGTACTCACGCTGAGCTTGCTTATGTGAAGCCCCGAGCCTTTTACCACAAGCTCGCCGCTGTCGAGAATGACTGTTACACACTCGTCGTTAAAATTGCCTACATCCTTTACTCCGCTTAATGTGAGAATTTTTCTGTCCCGCAGACTGAGAGTGTGTTCGCGGACTTTGGATATATTTGTTTCCATAGTAACTCTCCCCGTGGTTTAATGTGTTAATAATACTATGATTATATATGTATAAATATGATAAAGGAGCGTTCTTATATGTATAAACGAGACGCAAGACAGGCAAAGATAAGCTCAATAATAAGTTGGATATTATCTTTGGGGCTTATAATATATTATGTGTGCTTGTGCAATTTCGGAGGGTTTGAGATGAATATAACAGGCTATGTTCTTATTGCCGCGTGCATTATATATTCTATATATTCAACTGTTAAAGCTGTGCAAACGGCAAAAGAAGAAAACGTTACAAAAAAGACTGACAAATAAAAGAGGAGAACATTTATGTCCTTTCCAAAGAAAAATATAAGAAATTTCAGTATAATCGCTCACATAGACCACGGCAAATCCACTCTCGCAGACAGAATACTTGAGCAAACCCAATCCGTTGCGATAAGGGATATGGAGGACCAGCTTCTTGATAATATGGATCTGGAGCGTGAACGCGGAATAACCATAAAAGCTCACGCGGTATCTTTGCAGTATAAAGCAGATGACGGCGAAGAATATGTGTTTAACTTGATAGACACCCCCGGACATGTAGACTTTAACTATGAGGTATCACGTTCCTTGGCTGCGTGCGAGGGCGCGATACTTATTGTAGACGCCTCTCAGGGAATAGAAGCACAAACGCTCGCAAACACATATTTAGCGCTTGACAGCGGATTGGAGATAGTTCCCGTAATAAATAAAATAGATCTGCCGAGCGCGGATCCGCAACGCGTTATCAAAGAGGTTGAAGATGTTATAGGCTTGCCGGCTGAGGACGCACCGCAAATTTCCGCAAAGATGGGGACCAACATTCACGCCGTACTTGAAAAGATCGTAAGCGACATACCTGCACCGGAGGGTGACGACAACAAGCCTTTAAAGGCTCTTATATTTGACAGCTATTACGACAGCTACAAGGGCGTAATAGTTTACGTAAGAGTAAAAGAGGGCAAGGTAAAAGTCGGGGACGAGATACAGCTTATGGCAACGGGCGCAAAGTTCAATGTTGTTGAGTGCGGATATTTGAGAGCGACCGAGCTTGACCCTGTGGGTGAGATAAACTCGGGTGAGGTCGGTTATATTGCCGCTTCGATAAAATCAGTAAGAGACGCGCAAGTAGGCGACACCGTTACGACTACTCAAAATCCTGCAAAAGATCCTTTGCCCGGTTACAGACCTGTTCAGCCTATGGTATTCTGCGGAATTTATCCTGCCGACGGCTCAAAATATCGGGATTTAAGAGACGCGCTCCATAAACTAAAGCTAAACGACGCGTCCCTGAGTTTTGGACCCTATACGTCGATAGCCCCTGTATCGTGG
>JAEEHZ010000014.1 GCA_016281115.1 Clostridiaceae bacterium
CACCCGTGGTTTGATATAAGCGTTCTTGCCGCAAGCGCACGCTCGGCAGGCAAAAGCTATAAAGACGCAGTGGGCAACCATTGGATGATGGACGAAGACATCCCCGCAAATGTTGCCGACATGCAGGTATATGACGCTTCTGATGTTCAAACGGTCGCCTCTAAAGCCGATTTTGTTTTCTGTGCGGTTAATATGCCCAAAGACGCAATAAGGGAGCTTGAAGAAGCATATGCAAAGGCGGAGTGTCCTGTTATGTCCAATAACAGCGCACACCGTTTTACACCCGACGTGCCTATGATAATACCGGAGATAAACCCGCACCACGCAGAGATAATACCTTTCCAGCGTAAGCGTTTGGGTACCAAAAAAGGTTTTATTGCGGTAAAATCGAATTGCTCATTGCAAAGTTATGTTCCTGCCATACATCCGCTTATGGACCTGGGCGTTACAAAGATATTGGCTTGCACTTATCAGGCGATTTCCGGCGCAGGCAAAAACTTTGAAACCTGGCCCGAAATGGTAGATAACCTCATACCGTATATTGGGGGAGAGGAAGAAAAGTCAGAAAAAGAACCCCTTAAAATTTGGGGAAGAATTGAAAACGGAGTAATAGTAAACGCAGAATCTCCGATGATAACCGCCCAGTGTTTCAGAGTTCCCGTTACAAACGGCCACACAGCGGCAGTGTTTGTATCGTTTGAGAAAAAGGCTTCGATAGATGAGATCAAACAAAAAATTATAAATTACAAAGGCAGACCGCAGGAACTTGATCTGCCGAGCGCGCCAAAGCAGTTTGTTCATTATTTTGAAGAAAATGACCGCCCTCAAATTAAGACCGAGCGTAATTTGGAAAACGGTATGGCAATATCTGTAGGCAGATTGAGAGAAGACACACAGTATGATATTAAATTTGCCTGTATGTCTCATAACACATTGAGAGGCGCTGCAGGAGGAGCCGTGCTCATGGCGGAGCTTTTGTGCGCAGAGGGATATCTTGATTAAATTTATTTAGGGGGATAATTTTTATGAAAAAACCTGTTTTTGAGGGAGCAGGCGTTGCGCTTGTAACGCCGATGTATGAGGATGGCAGCGTAAACTACAAGGTTTTTGAACAGCTTGTTGATTTTCAGGTTGAGAACGGCACGGACGCCCTTATTGTAATGGGTACAACAGGCGAATCCGTTTGTCTGCATAACGAAGAACGTGAAAAGCTTATAGACATTGCCGTGAGCAAAGCAAAGGGCAAAGTGCCGATAATAGTCGGCACGGGCAGTAACGACACAAATTACAGTATAATGCGTTCCAAGCGCGCAGAGGCGCTCGGAGCAGACGCAGTTTTGTGCGTTACGCCTTATTATAACAAAACCTCTCAAGACGGCTTGGTATGCCACTACAATATGATAGCCGACAGCATAAATATACCTGTTATAGTATATAATGTGCCTTCGCGTACGGGTGTAAATATCAAGCCCGAAACATATTACCGCCTATCAAAACACCCAAACATAAATGCTACAAAAGAGGCAAACGGAGATATATCCGGAGTTGCCCAAACAGTTGCATTGTGCGGTGACGAATTGAATATATATTCGGGCAACGACGACCAGACAGTTGCCATTATGTCTTTGGGCGCAAAGGGCGTTATTTCCGTATTCTCAAACATAATGCCAAAGGAATGTCATATGCTCACACAGGCAATGCTTGAAGGCAGATTTAAGGACGGAGCGGAGCTTCAGCTCAAGTATTTGGAGCTTATGAATATGCTTTTCAGCGATGTTAACCCGATCCCCGTAAAAGAAGCGATGAATATATTGGGTTATGAGTGCGGCTATTGCCGCATGCCTCTTGTTCCTATGAGTGAAAACGGCAGACAAAAGTTTTTTGAATGTATGAAAAGATACGGACTTGTTAAGTAATACATACGTATTAAAGGAAAATAATGCAAAAAGATGTGAATAACAATGATTGATATAATTATAAACGGTTGTTTCGGAAAAATGGGAAAAACAGTTGCGGAAAAAGCGTCAGCAGATCCCAAGATAAGAATAGCCGCGGGAATTGATCTTGCGAAACTTGATGAGTACAGATTTCCCGTGTACCGCTCATTTGATGAGCTCCCTGAGATAGATACACAAAACGCGGTAATTATTGATTTCTCGCATCCTTCCGTAATCAATAATCTGCTCAGATATGCTGTCGATAATAGGATACCTGCTGTAATATGCACAACAGGCATATCTGACGAAGATAAAGCTCATATCAAAGAAGCATCGAAATCCGTGCCAGTGTTTTATTCGGGCAATATGTCGATAGGCGTTAATTTGCTTATATCGCTTGTGAAGATTGCCCAAAGAGCTTTGAATGAGGATTTTGATGTGGAGATAATCGAAAAGCATCATAACCAAAAAATCGACGCTCCCAGCGGCACAGCCTATATGATAGCGGATGCGATAAAGTCTCAAATGCAATACGCGGAGTATGTATATGACCGCCATTTGCAGAGGAAAAAGCGTGAGAAAAACGAAATAGGGATACACTCTGTAAGGGGAGGCAACATAGTAGGGGAGCATGAGGTGATTTTTGCGGGAGACGACGAGGTCATTACAATTAAGCATCAGGCGCAGTCTAAGGCTGTTTTCGCAAAAGGAGCTTTAAGCGCGGCAAAGTTTTTGATTGGAAAAGAACCGGGAATGTATGATATGAGCGACCTTATTCCGCAAGAATAATACGAAAGGAAAGCGGATATGAGTAAAAAGCAAAAGAAAAAGGACAGCGGCACTGTATACGCAAAATACGGTTATCCCTACAATAACCGCGAATTAAGCTGGATGGACTTTAATTTAAGAGTGCTTGAAGAAGCTTTTGAAAAAGAAAACCCTTTGTTTGAGCGCCTTAAGTTTTTATCTATCACAGCGTCTAATCTTGATGAATTCTTTATGGTGCGCGTTGCGGGAATATACGACCAAATACACTCGGATTACACCGTGAAAGACCCCGCGGGGCTTACACCTCAGATGCAGATTGAAAAGCTTTCGGAGAAAGTACACGCTTTCTCAGAAAAGCAATACAGTTGTTTAAGTCACTCGCTTATTCCGGCGATGAAAAGACAGGGATTTAAGTTTTTAACCGCAGGCGAGCTTAGCGAAAAACAGCAAAAATACATAAAGAAGTATTTTTCGCATATTATTTTTCCGGTTCTTACGCCTCTTGCGGTAGATCCGAGCA